>NZ_AFPM01000076.1 GCF_000220565.1 Oceanicola sp. S124
GGCATAGGCAGCCGAAGCATCCTGCAGGCTGAAGGTTGCAGCGATCTCTGGTGTCAGCTTGCCCTTTTCCAGTACGCTTGCCACGTCTTTCATGGTGGCGAGTTGACCAACACTACACGGTAGATACTTGGAGAAAGATGAAACCATAGCCCGGATGCAGCGCGTAGAGGGCGCATGAGGCGTCGCACCTATCCGCTGCGCATAGCGTGAATCGTAAGGTTTCTGGATGAAGCCATCCTTTCTTGAAAGCATCTCGCATTAAATAGTTCTTTATTTGCTCTCGCCTGAGCCTTAAGGTTTTGGACAGGGCCACACAGGAAAAAACGATGAAGATTAGGGTTAGCCAGTTCGTTGATTTCGCGTACGGCGACAAGCGCAAAGACAAGGCGAAAGTCAGAAGCATAATTGATGAGCTCGATTTGCCATATGATCCAGCCAAGGACCGCTACAAGCAGTTTCGGGAATCTTTGGTATCTTTCGAGGATCAAAAAATTTCGAACAAAGAGTTTTTAGAACTACACTCCAAAGTTTCGGCAAATAAGGCTTCTGGATATAAGGTTTTGTGCCAAAACTACCTGGATTTGAAAGAGGATCACGCGCTCATTTGGCAGGGCCGCAGCCCTGTCGAAGCGGAGATTTCTGGCCTACATATCGCAACGGCCTGGTACTTGCGGACTGAAGCAAACAATCAGAGACGCATCATTTTCCTGCATTTTGGAAAAGAACAACTGCCACGAAAGAAGGAGCGGGGCCTGCTAACTATACTACGGCTGGCTAAACCGGATTCGGCAGGAGTCGGCATCCTGAACATCCAGCCGGGGACGCTGATAACTGCAACACGGCTAGACCAGAGCGAGGCCGACTACCTACACAAGCGCGCTGAAAAATTTGTAGCACTCGCCAAGGACATTAACGCAGGCGATTAACGGGATTGATCGCCGCTGAAATGCTCACGCGCTGCGGCAGAGTATTGCATCCCATGCCGCAGCGCAGTTGTCAGCCGTCGAACCATCACCGTTTCTTCGTCTCGTCCGCACTGAGGCGCTCCGCGCGGTCCATCATGCGTTGTATCTTGGCCCCTGTGCCGGTTGAGGGGCGTGAACCTGTTGCGGCGGTTGAGGAATGGGCCGCATCCGCTCCTGGATGCAACCTCCGACTTACATCGCTCTTTACGTTTGAGGACATTCGGTTCGGTTGCATCGGGCGGGATTGCGGCATCATTCGCCGGACACTGCCTCCAACGGTTGCGGCTGCCCAGCCTGCCTGCAAGTTGCCCGATATCATCGGCACGATGAACGGGATCGCCACGACCATCACAAGCGAAAGTATGACTACAGCCAAAAAGGGAAGCGTCGCTCCAACCTGCTTGACAGAATCCGGTGATCCGATCTGGCCGACCAGCTGGCTCACCAGGCCGAAAACCATCGAGAAAACGCCAGCCATCACGACCGGGTAAAGGGCAAAACTCGCCAGCGAAGACACCCATCGGTGGAAATAGTCCTTCGTCACCGGGAACATCGAGCAGAGGATCATGATGGGCGCGATACCTATCAGGAATGTCATCATCATCTTTGCCAGGACGAGAACAGCGCCCGCCGCGCCGCCGATTACAGCCAGAAGAGCCATGAAGAAGACTCCCATCACAGCCTTGCTGACCGCCCCCATATGCGATGTGGCCGAGTTGCCGTATTCGGCCAGCCTGTCGAGCTGAAGATCAAAACGAAGGGCGAAATATCTGGGTCCCGCGAGGTCTACCCCGATTGCCGAGCCGACCAAGCGCCCAGCCAGGTCGTCGAGGCCGTCGATGATATGACCGCTGACGAAGTTAAAATTTGCCCAATTGAACGCGAATGTGTTGATCAAAGCGATCTTGAATGACAAGACCAGCAGCTCTTTCCCGTCCATGGGGCGGATTTGCCATGCCATGTTGATAAACAAAGCGATCATCGCGAGGGTCGCGGCCCCGACAACTATCGTGCCGGAGACCTCCGCGACCGCCGCGAACTGCGAGGTAGCCACTTTCTCGAGACCCTCGTCTGCGGCTGATACGATAAAGTTAACGATACCCATCACTCAGCCTCCTGGCACTGAGTGCGCAACCGACCCCGAAGATTGGAAATGACAGGGAAATACTCTTCCGCCGACCATGCGATGTGAAGGCTGTCGGTGGCGGTCGGGGCGGCAAAACCCAGTTCCGCGTACTCGTTCTCGATGATCGCCCAGTCGGGCCATAGAGCCTCGCAATCGCAAGAACCGGCCTCCAGCGCCATCTGATGCCGCTTTAAGCTATAGAGGTCGTCCGCTGCCACTGAGCGCCATGAATCTCGAAATGACCGGAAGGTCAGATGTGCCGGTCGCGGGCGGATCGCGCAACCGTAGTGGTCGGTCTCTGCGGGTTGGATAGAATTGCTCAACTCGATCTGGTCCGCCATCACTGGAGCGGTAGTCAAAGCCAGAAATAGGATAGCTCGATAAATCATGCGGTTACTCCCGTCGTTTGTTCAGTGTTTCTTGTTCGGTGTTGCGTGTTGCCTGTCGCTTGTCCGGTGTCGCCTGTTGCGTGTTGACTGTCCGGTGTTGACTGTCCGGTGTTGAGTGGCCACGGTCGCGTGTCGCGTGTCGCGTGTCGCGTGTCGCGTGTCGCGTGTCCCCTGTTCAGTGTCGCGTGTCCGGGGGAGAGCCGGATGGGCCGCTCAATGGCGCAGGCCATGCACGTCCTCCCCGATCTCGTCTGTCACCGCGTCCGGAGGCGCTTCTGCGCCTCCAGCGCGAGCGACAGGCTGTCCTTCAGCTTCGATGGTGCCTGCGCGGTGTCGGGGCCATCCTGCATCCAGCCGCTCAAGGCTTCGACCAATGAGAGCTGCGACCTGAGCAAAGCGATCATGGAGCCGCGCAACCCATCCAGTTCCGCCCGCCTGTCCTGCCCAGAGGCGGTCAATTCCTGTGCGGATGCCTTCGAGGCTTCCGTCAACTGCTCGACGTAGCCCAACAATTCGCGTTCGAGCGGCGTCAGACCATCCATCACTTACTCCTTCGGGATCGTCAGGCAGTCCACGGGTTCCCCTGCCAGCGAACAGCGTGTCAGCGCCGCACGGCCGCTGCGCGGGATCAGATAGACCGCCTCCGGCCGCTCGATCACCCTGAGCCCCATCGTGTTCAAGTTCGGCGTCAGCCATGTCATGACCGACCAAGTCGAAATCCCGGTGCAGATCATCAGGCAGCAGGCCACCAGCATCGGCCACATCAGAGCCTTCCATTCCGGTCGCGCTGCGTTCGCGCTCTGCCGCATGAGGTGCTTCCTCACGCGCAGCAGGTAGCCTTCCGTATCGGTCTTGATTGTAGCCAGCGCGTTTTCGGCAATGACCGTCAAATCGGCCCTGAAGCTCTGCAACTGTGTGTCGATCGAGGCGGCGTTCTCTGCCCTGATCCGCTCCATGTCCGCGTTCAACTTCTCGCTCAGCCGTTGCTTCGGCTCTCCAGTCTTCATGGAAAATCTCTCCTTTCAGGCGAAACCGTTCTTCGGTCTCGGGGTCTTTGACGGTGAGGTAATTCTTGCCTGCGCGGGGCACCTCGAAGCCTGCATCGGTCAGGGCGGCGACCAATCCCGCCCGATCCTCGATCAGCCCCATCGAAATCTCGTCGGCGATCCAGGCATGGAGCCCGTCACGCCCGGCGGCGCGGTCGGGCGCTTCCGGTACCGTCCTGACCTCGGCCACACGCTCCACGTCCATGGGGTCGGCCCAGCCGTGGGTCTTGTTCATCAGGTCGCGCAGGCTGTCGAAGGCGCGCTCATAGCCGGGCGGGGCGATGTTGAGGCTGCGCCCGCTGTGGAGCTCCATGCGGGGCGTGCAGAAATGCAGCTCGACGCGATCCTCGTGGGTGTGGCGCACCCAGAGGCAGGCGTAGCGGTCGGCATCGAGGCCGGCGAAGGCGATCTCCTCGAAACGGTCGATCACCTCCTGCTACTGATCCGCGCGCGGAGCGTCTTCGCGGGCGAAGCTGACGACACCGGCGCGATAGGTCCACTTGTGCGGGCAGGCGTCGATCAGGTCGATCATGCCCTGGGGATCGCCGCGCACGACCTCCGGAAGCGGTTCACGGACCACGGTCATGGGCTGGCCCGAGGCATCGCGGATCAGGTCGCGGTTGTCGTCATAGGCCAGCACTGTGCGGGCGGTCAGGTATTCGACCGGCCCCGCGCCGCCGCCCTTGCCGTTGGGGAAGAACTTGATCAACATCCGGGCGGCCTCCGGTGCTGGGCAATGACCTCCACCAACCGCCGCTCGATGCCGACCAGCGCCGCCGCGACGCGCAGGGCCTCGACCTCGCTGGCCCGGCCCGCGCGCGTCGCCGTATTGAGCCACCGCGCGATCTGGTTGAGGTTCCCGCCATAGCGGGACACAGCCAGCACAAGCGCGGGATCGACACGGGGCGCGGGCTTGCGCCGCTTCGGAGCCGCGCCGGTGGCGAGCTGCCGAAGCATGGCGGACATGGACAGTCCGCGATCCGCAGCCGCCTGCCGGATCAGCGCCTTTTCCTCGGAAGAGCAGTAGAAGAACACGGCTTCCTGCTTTTCCGAGGAGACCGCGCCCCGCGCGGTCCAGTTGGGGTTCGAAGGGGAGGCTTGCCGCCCCTCGCAAGGCCCCGGTTCGACGGTCGAAGACCTAGAACCGGGTCGCCTTGCTCTTTGTGCAGACTGCTTGATGTTCGAGGTCACCATGCCACCTCCGCACGGCGAAGCTCTGCCTCTGCAACCAGGCCACGCGCCAGCAACTCACTGGCCTGATTGGGCGAAATGTGCTGGCACATCCAATTGCGCTCGCGAACATATCTGGCGAGCTGGAGAAAGTGCTTTCCCTCTTTTTCGGCCGCGTCGATTTGCATTTCACGGGCCTCTTCGACATAGCGCTGCCAGCGGCTCTCCCGAAACCAGTTGTCGGAGAAGCAAACCTTCGAGCGAGTGTAGCCTTCGGTCTCGGTCGCATATGCATCGACTGCGCAGATAAATTCCTCGGCGGTCGTGCCGTCCTTGATGGCCCGCTCGAATTGCTGTCGGCAGGTGGTCTTGTTTCGACGCCGATCCGGCGGATAGGCGGCCCATGCCTTCTCGAAATTCTGATCCTACTCCTCCTCGCGCGTGTCCGCGCCCGTAGGTGGTTTCTGGATGGTTTTAGGATGGTTTGGGGGTCGTGATGACCCCGGGGGTGGGGTCGTGGTGACCTCGGAGGCCGGGTCATACACATCCGGGGTCTTAGTGACCCCGGTTTGTTGTCGCCCCCCTTGAGCGTCCGATTTTTTCTTCGTCAGGTCATCCAACCTGGACACGGCTTCAAGGCATATGCGGTACTCGTTTGTGTACCCGAAGTCACAATCGCGCTCTCCCGTCTGAACTAGGATACCCTCAGCGGTGAAGTCACGAATGATGCGCTTGACGGTGGCCAAGCTCAGTTCGGTAAACTTCGCGATGTTGTGTTTGGAGCAGTAGACGCCCTCGCCATCGTCAGAAGCCTTGTCGGCCAAGAACATGATGACCTGCTTGCGTGAGGCGCTGCCAAACTTGCGCTTGTTGCATCGATTTGCGACCTCCCAACTCATGGCGCGTCACCCCTGAGGAGGGCCGCGCCGACATATCGCGGCCGGAAGCCTATTAGGGAGGGCAGAACAGACATCGACGCCGTTCCTGATAAATTTGGCCGAACGCGACCACGTAGATCCGCGTGGCCCTCGTTAGGGGCGCGCACC
>NZ_AFPM01000075.1 GCF_000220565.1 Oceanicola sp. S124
GTAGATCTTGCCCTCCTTGGCCAGCTCGAGCGAGGCGGCAAAAGGTGGCGGCGGTCACCGAGCGGCGGCGCATCGGATCGCCGGTCCAGCCCGGGGGCATATAGGCGGAAAGTTCGGTCCAGGTGCCGGCAAAGCCGACCATGCCGCGCATGTGCTCCAGCGCCTGTTCCATGGTGTAGACATTGTCGCGGTCCATGACGAAGGGGCGGAATTCGTCCTTGGTGCGGATCCGGGCATAGGCCTGCATCAGCTCCAGCAGGGTCGCCGAGTATGTCACCTTGCGCACCCGTTCGACCTGCTCGGGCACCCCGCGCACGAAGAAGTCGCGGCCCTTCTGATCGCGTGCCATCAGCCGGGCGGCGACATCGCGCATCGCCTGCAGCCGTTCCAGCTGGAAGGCCAGGTGGGCGGCCAGTTCCTCGCCCGAGGGGCCTTCCTCTTCGGGATCGGGGGGCAGCAGCAGGCGGGATTTCAGGAAGGCCAGCCAGGCGGCCATCACCAGGTAGTCGGCGGCCAGTTCGATGCGCAGCGACTTTGCCTTCTCGACGAAGGCCAGGTATTGCTGCGCCAGCATCAGGATCGAGATCTTGCGCAGGTCGACCTTCTGGGTCCGCGACAGGGTCAGCAGAAGGTCAAGCGGGCCTTCGAAGCCCTCGACATCTACGATCAGCGCTTCGGCCGCCAGCCTCTCGGCGACGGTGATCTCGGCCTGGGTGCCGGGGCCCCGGTCCGGGCCCGGCTCTAGCCGCCGCCCGGGGGGCGGATCTTCCTGGAAGTCGTCAGAGGCCATCTCTTATCCGTTCAGAAGAGCGGTCAGCTTGGCCTTCAGCTCGTCAATGTCAAGCGTGGCAGGATCGCGGCGCGCCTCCAGCGCCCGTGCGGCGCGGGCCTCTGCCGTGGGTGTCATCGCCCCGGCGGCCTCGGCCACCCGCGCGCGGTCCGCCAGCGGCGCATTGCAGTAAAGCACCAGGTCGCAGCCCGCGTCCAGCGCCGCCAGTGCCCGCGTTTCCGCATCGCCCGAGAGCGCCTGCATCGAGATGTCGTCGGTCATCACCAGCCCGTCATAGCCAAGGTGATTGCGGATCACCTGCAGCACCTTGGGCGAGAGGGTCGCCGGCATCTCGGGGTCGATGGCGTCATAGAGCAGATGCGCCGTCATCGCCATCGGCAGGTCATTCAGCACCTTGAAGGGGGCGAAATCCACCGCATCCAGCGCGTCCCAACCGGCAGTGACATGCGGCAGGTCGGCATGGCTGTCGACCTGGGCGCGGCCGTGGCCGGGCATGTGCTTGACCACCGGCAACACGCCGCCCGCCATCAGCCCCTGCGCCACGGCCCGCGCCAGAGAGGCCACCCGGGCCGCATCGGTGCCGTAGCAGCGGTTGCGCAGGAAGGGATGGGTTTCCGGCAGGGCCACGTCGGCCAGCGGGGCGCAGTCGACGTCGATGCCGGCGGCGCGCAGTTCCAGCGCGGTGATGGTGAAGCGCAGGCGCATGGCCTCGACGGCCCCGTCGCCCGCGGCCTCGGCAAACTCCAGCGCCGGGGGCCAGTCAGTGGCCAGGGGCGCGCGCAGGCGCTGCACGCGCCCACCCTCCTGGTCGACCAGGATCGGAGCGTTGCGCCCGACCGCCTGGCGCAACTCGTCGCAGAGGGCGCGGGTCTGATCCAGGCTCTCGATGTTGCGCGCGAAGAGGATGAAGCCCCAGGGGTCGGCGTCGCGCAGCACGCGCGCCTCTTCGGCACTCAGCCGGGGCCCCGTGGGGTCGAGGATGGTGGCGCCGGCCATCTACTTGGCCGACACGGGGATGCAGTCGGCGCCCTCTGCCACGAGGGCAGCGCAGAAGCGGCGGCTGTCAGAGATATCGTCGAAGCCAAGCACCCGCAGGCGGTAGAAGATCCGTCCGCCGCTTTCGGCGCGCTGGATCACCCGCTGCTTGTCTTCCAGGTAGATGCCGAAACGGGCGACGAAGCGGTCCCATTCGCTCTCGGCGATCTCCTGCGAGGCAAAGGCCCCCAGCTGGGCCAGCCGGGTGCCGGCCGGCAGGCTGTCGGCCGAGACGTCCAGCACCTGGGGTTCGACCGAGACCGGACCCGCGACCTGGCGCGCGGCGACAGAGGCCAGCAGCGTGTCGGGGCGCAGCTTCGGGCGCACGGCCTGGAAGCCGCTGCCCTCGCGCGGGGCGGCCGCGGGCACGGTGCGCGGCTGCATCGGCTCAAGCGGCGCGGCGTCACCGGCCAGCGCATTGGCCAGTTCCTCGATCCGGTCCACATCGGCAAGGTTCAGCGGCGCCGGTTGCAGCACCGGTTCGTCGGCGGAGGCAAGCTCTTCTGCGGGCGCCTCGGGTTCGGCTGCAGGCTGACGGGCGGCGACTTCCTCGGGCGCCGGATCGTCGGTGCCCAGTCCCAGGGGAGCCGGGGCCAGACGCACGCTTTCGGGAGGGGCCTCGGCGGCCTTGGAGGCGGCGATATGGTTGACCGCCAGCCCCTGGAAGGGGGTTTCCGAGCCACCGGCGGCATCGGGCGCGCGGCGGGTCTCGCCGCTCATCGCGCGCACGACCGGCACCCCGGAGACGTCGCGCATGACCATGCGGTAGCCCCAGACCCCCACCCCGGCAATCAGGGCCACCGAAAGCGCGCCCCCCACCCAGGTGACCAGCGACCCGAAAGAGGGCGCGGCCGCGGCGGGACCTGCCGCCGTCTCGGGATAAGCGTCATGGGACGCGTAGGGCGCGTCTGCGGGAAAATCTGCCATATGCCTCTGCCTGCCGGGATCTGACGCCCGGTCTCTCGCCTTGGATAGGAAGCCTGTAACTTCTTCCCGACAGAGCAGCGTTCAGCGCATTTCTTCTGCCGGGGTCACGCCCAAGATACCAAGACCTGCGGAAATGACAACGGCAACGGACCGGGCGAGGGCCAGTTTGGACTGGGAAAGACCCGGGTTGCCCTCTTGCACGAAACGCAATTGGGTTTCCTCGTTGCCGCGATTGTAGAGCGCATGCAGATCCGAGGAGAGCTCGTAGAGGTAGAAGGCAACGCGATGCGGCTCGTGGGTGCGGGCCGCGATCTCGACCAGGCGGGGCCATTCGGCAAGTTTCCGCGCCACCGCCAGTTCGCTGGGGTGGGTCATCGCCGAGAGGTCGGCGGCCCCCAGCGTCGCGTCATCGCAGGTGATCCCGGCCTCGGTCGCACGGCGCAGGGCCGAGCAGACGCGGGCATGGGCATATTGCACGTAGAAGACCGGGTTGTCCTTGGACTGCTCCATCACCTTGTCGAAGTCGAAGTCCAGCGGAGCGTCGTTCTTGCGGGTCAGCATGACGAAGCGGGTGACATCGGGGCCGACCTGCTCGACCACGTCGCGCAGGGTGATGAAGGTGCCGGCGCGCTTGGACATCTTGAACGGCTCGCCGTTCTTGAACAGCTTCACCAGCTGGCACAGCTTGATGTCCAGCGGCACGCGGTTGTCCGACAGCGCCGCGACGGCGGCCTTCATCCGCTTGACGTAGCCGCCATGGTCTGCGCCGAAGACGTCGATCAGCTGGTCGAAGCCACGGTCCACCTTGTCGTAGTGATAGGCGATATCGGGGGCGAAATAGGTCCAGGCGCCGTCCGACTTCATGATCGGGCGGTCAACATCGTCGCCGTGTTCGGTCGACTTGAACAGCGTCTGCTCGCGCGGCTCCCAGTCCTCGGGGGTCTTGCCCTTCGGCGGCTCCAGCACGCCGCGATAGATCAGCCCCTTGCCGCGCAGCTGCTCGATGGCCTGCTCGATGCGACCCGTGCCATAGAGGCTTTTCTCGCTGAAGAAGACATCCATCTCGACGCCAAGAAGCTTCAGGTCGGCGCGGATCAGGTCGAGCATCGCATCGGTGGCGAATTCGCGCACCTCGGCCAGCCAGACCTCTTCGGGCTGATCGACATAGGCATCGCCGACCTTCTCCTTCAGCGCGGCACCGGCCTCGATCAGGTATTCGCCGGGATAGGTGCCGTTCTCGAAGGTGACCTCGCGGCCGAACTGTTCGAGGTAGCGCAGGTAGACCGAGCGGGCCAGCACATCGACCTGGGCGCCGCCGTCGTTGATGTAGTATTCACGGGTAACCTCATGGCCGGCGTAATCCAGCAGCGAGGCCAGGGCATCGCCGAAGACCGCGCCCCGGGTATGGCCGACATGCAGCGGGCCGGTCGGGTTGGCCGAGACATATTCCACGTTGACCTTCTGCCCCTGCCCCATGGTCGAACGGCCAAAGGCCGCGCCATGCGCCAGCACCGCCGAGACGATCCCCGCCCAGCTTTCATCCGCCAGCCGCAGGTTCAGGAAGCCCGGCCCCGCCACCTCGGCCGAGGTGATGCGGGCGTCTTCGGTCAGCTTCGCGGCCAGCGCCTCGGCGATGTCGCGGGGCTTCATCCCGGCGGGCTTGGCCAGCACCATGGCGGCATTGGTGGCCATGTCCCCATGTGCCGGGTCGCGCGGCGGCTCGACGGCGACATTGTCGAAGGCCAGCCCCTCGGGCAGGCGGCCTTCGGCCTGCAGGGCGGCAAGAGCGTCGAGTACGAGGGCGCGGATATCGGTAAAGAGGTTCATGTCTGTGTCCTGATGCGTCTCGCGGGGGTTTACCACCAGTGGGCCAGAGGTCAATGCGTGCGAGGGTTCTGCACGGCTGAGGACCGGAGAGCCAAGGGCAGCGCGGTCCCGCAGCGGGCGCGACATTGACCAGCCTCTCCCCCCGACCCACGGCAGATTTGTCGCAAGCCGAAAGGGGCGCGTGGTGACCAGCTTGACCGGGGCGCGCGGGCTTACTAGCTGTGGAGCAATCCCACAGCTAACTACGGGAATTGTTGATGCTGGAGATTGTCGGAACCTGCTGACGGTCCTTTCGGGGACCAGCGGCCGGAAGATCCCGCCGGAGTGATCCGGGCGGGGCAGTCTTTCGTGCCTGACGTGGTTTCAACACAGCATCAAACCCATGAACATCTCGAAGTACGAACAGCGTGTGCTGCACACGCTGGCGCAAGGCGGGCGTATCCTCTACGAGCGCGCGCCCAATGGCCGGGTGACCGAGGTCACCTGCGTCACCCGTGACGGGCTTATCCTGTCCGATTGCACCCTGGAGGTCTGGGCGAGGCTCAGGCGCAAGCGGCTGATCGAAAGCCGCAATTCCAGCCCCTACCGGATTTCCGAAAGGGGTCGGCGCAATGTCAGGGCACAGCTCGACAACCGCTGAGAGCAGTCGCGGGTCTCCGGGGGATCATCCCTCGGAGATCCGGTCCGCGTAGCGGATATGGCCCGGACCGGAGGCGCGCAGCCCCGGCTCCGGGTCGGCGCCCGTCAGGCGGGCGTGTTCGACGATCGCGAAACGGTCGGTCATGCCCGAGATGTAATCGCTGACGATGCGCGCCAGCTTCAGCTTGTCGCCCTCGATCTCTTCGACATCCTTGCGCCATTGCTTGGGCAGCAGCTCGGGGCTTTCCATGAACAGCGGGAAGAGCTCCAGCACGATGCGGGTGACCTTCTTGCGCATCTCGACCACCTCGGGGGCGCGGTACATGCGCTGGAAGAGGAACTGGCGGATCACCTTCAGGTCAGACCAGATATCGGGCGAGAAACGCACCATCATGCGGCCCGCATCGCGGATATCCTCGACCCGCTCAGGCTTCAGCGCGGCAATATTGGCGCGGCTGACGTCGATCACGTCGCCGACCAGCACCCCGAAGAAGCGCCGCAGCGCCTCGTGGCGGCGGCGGTAGTAGTTGAGGCCGGGATAGAGCCGGTCGACCTCGGCGAAACAGCCCTTCAGGATCGGCAGCTCGGCCAGCTCGTCGGTCGAGAACAGCTCGGCGCGCAGCCCGTCGTGCAGGTCGTGGTTGTTGTAGGCGATATCATCGGACAGCGCCGCCACCTGCGCCTCGGCGCTGGCATGGGTGGAGAGTTCGAGGTCGTGCAGCCTGTTGTAATCGGCCAGCGCATAGGGGATCTGGCCCGTCACCGGGCCGTTGTGCTTGGCGATGCCTTCCAGCGTCTCCCAGGTCAGGTTCAGCCCGTCCCACTCGGCGTAGGTACGTTCCAGGTTGGTGACGATGCGGATCGCCTGGGCGTTGTGATCGAAGCCGCCGTAGGGGGCCATCAGCTCGTGCATGGCGTCTTCGCCGGTATGGCCGAAGGGCGTATGGCCCAGGTCATGGGCCAGGGCGACGGCCTCGGTCAGCTCCTGGTTCAGTTCCAGCGCCCCGGCGATGGTCCGCGCCACCTGCCCGACCTCGATCGAATGGGTCAGCCGGGTGCGGAAGTAATCGCCCTCGTGCTCGATGAAGACCTGGGTCTTGTGCTTCAGCCGGCGGAAGGCCGAGGCATGGATGATCCTGTCCCGGTCCCGCTGGAAGCACGAGCGGAAGGCGCTTTCCTCTTCAGGGTGGAGACGTCCGCGAGAGCGGAGCGGGTCGGAGGCATAGGGCGCGCGCATGATCAGATCCCTCGGGCTTCTTGTCGCCGTTTCGACCCTTCCTTATATTGGGTGGCAGAGACATGCAAAATGTCAGGAGTATTTCCGATGAACCTGCCCCCGAAAGTCACCGAACGCGCCTTCGACCGCCTGTCCGAGATCGGCGCCGGCGCCCAGGCCCTGCGCGTCGCGGTCGAGGGCGGCGGCTGCTCGGGCTTCCAGTACGACATCCGCCTGGACGAGCCCGCCGAAGATGACCTGGTGCTGGAAGGCAAGGGCCAGAAGGTGGTCGTCGATCCGACCTCCCTTCCCTTCCTCGCCGGTGCGGTGATCGACTTCACCGAAGAGCTGATCGGCGCGCGCTTCGTGATCGAGAACCCGAACGCGACCTCCAGCTGCGGCTGCGGCACCTCGTTCTCGATCTGAGAAACCGAACCGACGGCCAGGGTCGCTGCGCCCCTCGGCGCCGGGTCCAGGTCCCCCGGTCCATTGAGGATAGGCGGGCCAAGGGAGGCTATTCAGCCGCGGCCACCGGCTCGTCCCTCTCGTCGACGGCTGCAATGGTCTTGTAGCCCCCGACACGGACGATGCCGCCGCGTGCCAGCTGGTCGTAGATCAGGTAGAGCCCCGATCCGATGACGATGGCCGAGCCGAGGAAGACATTGGCAGCGGTGCTTTCTCCGAAGATCAGCGCGCCGAGGATCACCATCCAGACGAACTGCAGGTTCATCAGCGGGGTGACCACATAGGCCGCCAGCAAGCGCAGCGCGATGACCAGCACCCAGCGGGCGAAGAACAGGAAGCCGGCGTAGGCCGCGATCCAGAACAGATCGTGCAGGCCCATCGGGCGACAGACGAAGGGCAGTGCCAGCGCCATCACGACGGCCAGCGTCGCATTGGGCCAGAAGACCTGCGCCAGGGCGTTGCTTTCGTGCTGGCTGATGCGGCGCGCCATGACCATCGACAGCGTCCCCGAGGCCGTGGCCCCGAAGGCGATCAGATGACCGGCCGACACCGCGTGGATCCCATCCGGGAACAGGCAGACCACGCCGATGAATCCGGCGCCAAGCGCGAACCAGACCGCGAGAGAGACCTTCTCGCCCAGGATCGGGCCCGACATCAGCCCGGCAAAGATCGGCATCAGCCCGATGAAGACGAAGACCTCGGCGAACCCCAGCAGCTTGAAAGCGTAGAAGTAGCAGACCGAGGCCACAACCGTTGCGGTGGCGCGGATGCCCATCTCGACCGGGCGCGAGGTGCGCATGGCCTCGACCATCCCGTCTCGGCCGGATTTCAGCCATTCGGCCCCCAGACAGAAACTGGCCACCAGCGCGCCTGACAGCACATAGAGCTGCGGCGCGGCGAAGCTGCCCGAAACGAACTTGGTGATCGCATCCGCCGAAGAGATCAGCGCGGTATAGAGAAGCACAAGGGCAACCCCCGCGAGAGTCGCCCGGCGGGCCGGCAGAGGCACAGAGCCCTGCCCCCCGCCCTGCCGCATGCTCTGTCGGACTTTGGTCTTCTTCTTCACGCGCGGGCCCTCTCCTGCGGGGCGGAGGCAACTCCGGCGCGGGCGAAGCCGGCGAAGAAGGCGTCGAAGTCGGTGCAGGCCTCGGCGGCCCGGCCCAGATGGGTGATGGCCCAGGGCTCGGCCAGGGCATCCTCGATCGGGGCCTGCATCCGGGACCAGTCGGCGCTGCGCGCCGCGTCCATCCCGATCAGGCACTGTGACATTAGACGCAGGGGCGCGACCGGGCGCGGCGCGGCGCGGAAGGTCACCTGGCCCTCTGTCACCGCGTGCCGGAAGCTCTCTGTGCCCGCCGTGGCCAGGGCCCAGTTGCACACGAGGAACTCGTGGTAGTCGTCCTGCGCCATGGCGCTCTCCCTGGCCTCGACGGTGAACCCGTTCGTTTCGCGGGCGAGCCAGGTTTCCCAGGCTTCGGGGGGCGTCAGTCCGACATGGCGCATTGCCACGCAGATCTCGGCCAGCAGATCCGCATTGAGGTCAAGGTACGCCAGGGTTCCTGCAAAGTTAAGGCTCTCGTGCGTCGCGCGTGAAAATTGTGTGGATTTTCTTCCGTACTCGCTGAGGTAGAACAGGATATGGGTCAGCTCGTAGGCCGCTTTCTTGTTTGGGATCATGAAGGTGCGCGATCGCGACAGGAAGGCGTGAAGCCTTTCCGTCAGCGCCTCCGAATCTGCCGCAGTGCCGCAGGGATCAACGCCGCGACGCAGCATGAGACGGCGGGCCTCGGCCCTCTGAAGGTCGGACAGCTCGGCCCCGGCCAGGTCCTGCGCATGGGCCCAGTGCACCAATCCCTCGGCCTTGTTGCCCGGCATCCCGAGGGCTTCGAGGTCCAGCGCGATGGACAGGAAGAAACGGTAGTATTGCGGGAAGAAGCCAAGGCGCTTCTCGAGCGCGTCGTAGACTTTGGCATAGGGCGCCAGCGCCGCCTCTTCCAGAAGGCCGGTGGCACGGGTCTGGCCGGTGCATTCGAGGATGTTCAGGATCTCGGCGTTCTCTTTCAGCCAGAACACGTCGTCGGGCGCGCGGCGGGCGCTGGCGAAGCGGTCGAGCAGGGCCGCGCGGCGCGCGGCCCGGCCCTGGCTCCGGGCGGGGAAGGTCAGATGCACGATATTGGACATCGCGGGTTCCTTTCGTCTGGTCATCCCCCCGGCGGGGCGCGGCCAGACGACGGCTGCCCTCTGACCCCGCCCGGTCCGGGCACTCTGGTGCGGGTCAGCTGCCCGAGGTGAAGGCCTGCACCAGGTCACCGGCCACGGCCTGCGACGTCACCGGGGCAGAACCCGACGTGAACGCCTCGACTGCATCGCCCGACCGGGTGTCGGAGGCCCGGGGCGCGGACCCCGAGGTGAACATCTCGACCGCATCGCCCGAACGGGCATCCGAGGCCAGCGGCGCGGAACCGGAGGTGAAAAGACCCAGGGCATCGCCGCCGATCAGATCGGCCTGCGCCACCGGAGCAGAGCCGGAGGTGAACATCTCGACCGCGTCCCCATCCAGCATGGTTTCTGCAGCACCAGCAAAGGAGTTGGCGGATTGAACGGTCTTGCGAATGGCAGTCATCTTGTTCTCCAAGTCATTGAAAAGTAAGGACGAGTGAGATCAGGCTTGCACGACTTCCACGACCTGGAAACAGGTTTTTCCATTATTGCGCGTCAAGATAAAGTTATTCACAATAACTTAATTCCCCAAGATATTGTTTCGGAATAAACAACAATCTATTGCCAAAAAAATTAACACTTACCTGCTCCCGCCAATAGCGGGACAGAACGGAAAGCGAACCCACGGGGGATTCGCTGTCATCGACGCTGCATGGCTACGAATCGTAGATGATTGCACTCGGCCCCCACACCCGGTCTGGACAGCTTTGCCCAGAGGGTCGAAAAGCCTTGCAGAACCGGCAGCGCAGACGTGAGATCGGGCCGGGGCGACCGCGCGCCCGCCCATGATCCTCAGAGTTGCGCTTTCGCGGCAGGATGAAAAGAGAAAAGGTTTTCCCATGAAACTGGCGACCTTCAACATCAACGGGATCAAGGCGCGCACCCAGGCGCTGCTCGACTGGCTGGACGAGGCGCAGCCGGATGTGGTGGTGCTGCAAGAGATCAAGTCGGTCGACGAAGCCTTCCCGCGCGAGCTTTTCGAAGAGAAGGGCTATCAGGTCGAAACCCATGGCCAGAAAAGCTTCAACGGCGTGGCGATCCTGTCGAAGCTGCCGCTGGAAGACGTGACCCGCGGCCTGCCGGGTGATGACGGCGACGAACAGGCCCGCTGGATCGAGGCCACGGTGGTCGGCGAGAAGACCGCGCTCAGGATCTGCGGACTCTACCTGCCAAATGGCAACCCGGTGGAACTGGACGAGGCCGGGCGCCCCGTCGAGGGGGGCAAATATGCCTACAAGCTGGGCTGGATGGAGCGCCTGAAGACCCGCGCCGAGGCCCTGCTGGCGCAGGAGGAACCGGCGGTGATGCTGGGCGATTACAACATCATTCCCCAGGCGCAGGACGCGGCCAATCCGAAGAAATGGGAAGGCGATGCCCTCTATCGTCCCGAAAGCCGCGCGGCCTGGCAGCGGATCCTCAACCTCGGCTTCACCGAGATCTTCCGCACCCGCCATGCTGCGCCGGGCCATTACACCTTCTGGGATTACCAGGCCGGGGCCTGGCAGAAGAACGACGGGATCCGCATCGACCACATGCTGATGACCCCGCAATGTGCCGACCTTGTCGAGGATTGCGGCATCGACGCCGGGATCCGGGGCCGCGAGAAGCCCTCGGACCACGTGCCCCTATGGGCAGAGATCGCCCTCTGACTGCGGACAGGGCAGCGGCTGGGACAGGCGCTGCCCGCCGGTGACATCGAGACCGTAGAGCCAGTCGAACTGGCCGACCACGCGCTGCGGCGCGATCCGGTTGGCGATGCGCAGGGCGCCATGGGCCGCAAAGCGCAGCGGCGGGAAGCGCAGGTGGTACTTCCACGCATTGCGGGTCGCCGCGGCAATGGCCCGGCGGGTGCGCGGCTGGCGTTGCGCCTGGTAGCGGCTCAGCCCGGCGCCCGGCCCCTGCCCGCCCGCCATGGCGGTCGACAGCTCTTCGGCCAGCACCCAGGCATCTTCCAGCGCCAGGTTGGCGCCCTGCGCCAGGAAGGGCAGCGTCGGATGGGCCGCATCCCCCAGAAGCGCCGTGGCGCCCTCCGTCCACTCGGGCGCGACCTCGTGGCGGTGCAGCCCCCAGAGATGGACCC
>NZ_AFPM01000074.1 GCF_000220565.1 Oceanicola sp. S124
TCCGCGGCGGCGCCATCGTCGGCGAGCATGACGTGATGTTCGCCAGCCAGTCCGAGCGACTGGTGCTGCGCCATGTTGCCGAAGACCGCTCGGTCTTCGCCCGTGGCGCGCTGAAGGCGGCGCTCTGGGGGCAGGGCAAGGGGCCTGGAGAGTACGACATGCTGGACGTGCTGGGTCTGAAGGACTGAGGCCCGCAGGGAGGCGGCAACGGCCCGCGCGGGTGTGCTCACATTGACGTCAGGTCATTGATTGCCAAGCGCGGGGATGTCAAAAGGCCGCCATGTGTCCGAACATGTGTCCGAAGACGAACCGCCTTCCGCCCGTCACAGGTGCGGCCTCCGCGTCGCTGGCGCTGGCGCTGGCGCTGACGGTCGCGACCCCCGCCGAGGCACAGGAGCTGCGCCGGGTCGAAACCCGCTCCGATTTTCTGGATCTGGTCGGCGAGGCCAGCCTGACCAGACTCGGCATGACGCTGCAGGTCCGCCCGGACGGCAGCATCACGGGACGCGCCTACGGCACCCGGCTGCGTGGCTCCTGGGACTGGTCCGACACCTACTTCTGCTCTGCACTGACCTATGGAGGGCGCAGCCATCCGCGCAATTGCCATACGGTGACGGTGATCTCTCAGACCCTGCGGATGACCGGGGACGAGGGCCAGGGCGGTTCCAGCGACTTCTGGCTGCGCCGCTGAGGCCCGGGCCTTGCACCCGCGCGATTTCAGGGACCTGCGACGTCAGCGGCCACCTGCTTCAGGGGCTCGGTCGGCGTCGCCGAGGTCAGAAGTCGATGGCAATGCCCTTCTTTTCCCAATCTCCGTAGCGCGCCGGATCGGGGCCTTCGCGACCGCCGTACTCGCGTGGCTGCGCGGCGGCCTCCTCGGCCAGCTTGCGGCGACGCTCCTCGGCCTCGGCCAGGGCGCGCTGCGCGGCAGCGGGCAGGGCGGCGCGGCGCTCGGCCTCGGACGGCACGGCGCTTTCGGGCTGGGCGGGGGTGGCCTCGGGGATCTGGGTCATGCAACGCTTCCTTTCGGTGCTGTCCATGATATACGCCGCCCCCATCCCGCCGCAAGACGCGGTCCCGCCCCGATTGCTGCCCCTGCTCAGGTTCCTCCATGTCCAAGCCCCCCTCCCGTCGCCCCTCCGGTCCCGTTGCAAACGGGCGTTCCAATGGCCCCCGCCAGGGCCATCGGCCTGGCGGAAAGGGCCCCGGTGGCAAGGGCCCCGGCGGCAATCGCCCCGAGAAACGCGCCCTCTCTGCCCGCGCCGCCGCGCTGCGCCTGCTGACGGCGGTGCTGGGCGAGACCCCGCGCCTGCTGTCGGAGCTGCGCGAGGCGCCCTGGCTGGCCGCGATGCCCGCGCCCGAGCGCGCCCGGGCGCAGCGCCTGGCCACCGAGGGCCTGCGCCAGCTGGAGCGCTGCGACCGGCTGCTGGACAAGCATCTCAAGAAAACCCCGCCGCTGCCGGTGCAGAACGTGCTGCGCCTCGGCACTTGGGAACTGGCCACGGGCGGGGCGGCCCATGGCGTGGTCAACGACTGGGTGAACGAGACCGCGCGGATGCAGACGCATGGCCACCTGAGGGGGCTGGTCAACGCGGTGCTGCGCAAGATCGCCGCCGAGGCGCCCGCCGAATGGCCCAAGCTGCGCGCCCCGCGCCTGGCCGACTGGCTGCGCGAACCGCTGGCCGAGGCCTACGGCCGCGAGCGCATCCTGGCCTTCGAAACCGCCCATGCCGCCGGCGCACCGCTGGACCTGACCCCGCGCAATGCCAGCCAGGCGGCCGACTGGGCGGCGAAGCTCGGTGGCTCGCTGCTGCCCACAGGCTCGATCCGGCTGACCGGCCCGGTGCAGGTCTCGGCCCTGCCGGGCTACGAGGAGGGCGCCTGGTGGATCCAGGACGCCGCCGCCGCGCTGCCGGCGAAACTGCTCGGCGACGTGACCGGCAAGACCATCCTCGACCTCTGCGCCGCGCCGGGCGGCAAGACCCTGCAACTGGCGGCCGCCGGGGCGAAGGTCACGGCGCTCGATATCTCCGAAAGCCGCCTGCTGCGCCTGCGCGAGAACCTCGACCGCACCGGGCTGAAGGCAAAGATCCTCGCCGCCGACGCGCTGGAGCACCAGGGCACCTACGACGCGATCCTGCTCGACGCGCCCTGCTCTGCCACCGGCACCATCCGCCGCCACCCGGACCTGCCCCTGGCCCGCGACGGCGCCGAGATCGGCGAGCTGATCGGCCTGCAGGAAGCCATGCTGGAGCACGCGCTGACCCTGCTGAAACCCGGCGGCACGCTGATCTTCTGCACCTGCTCGCTGATCCCCGACGAGGGCGAATGCCAGATCGAGGAGGCCCTGGCCCACCACCCCGACTTGCAGGTCCTGCGCCCCGCGCTCGAAGGCATCGAGGCGGCCTGGATCACCGAGGAAGGCGGCCTGCGCACCACCCCCGATCTCTGGCCCGAGGCTGGCGGCATGGACGGCTTCTACATGGCGGCGCTGCGCAAGCCCGACTGACGGATGCCTCCGGCAGGAGGTATTTGTTGGCCGGTGATGAACATGGACGGTACCCGGGAAGGCTCCCTCCTTTTCCGCTGCGAGCGTGGCACGCTCCTGATGGAGAAGGAGGGAGCCTTGGAAGTACCCCCAAGACATCATCGCCAGGCGGAAAATACCTCCGGGGGTGAATTGAGCCGAAGGCTCAAGAGGGGGCAGAGCCCCCTTCCCCCGCTCGAACCTGTGCGACATCGGATCGACGGGACAGACGCCGCGCCGCCGCATGGAACACGACAAGCATCGGCCAAGCCGGGCCCCTCCCCCTTCCGCCTGTCATCCCCCTCGACGGCAGCGCGCTTGACGGATCTCCCCCGGCAGGATAGCTGACCGGCCTTCACTCAGGCGCAATTCGAGGCACGACATGGCACGCAGACGCAAGGGCCGCGATATCTCCGGCTGGCTGGTGGTGGACAAGCCCGCCGGGCTGACCTCCAACGCCGTCGTGAACAAGGTCCGCTGGGCCTTCGACGCGAAGAAGGCCGGCCATGCGGGCACGCTCGACCCCGAAGCCACCGGCACCCTGGCCGTGGCGCTCGGCGAGGCGACCAAGACCGTGCCCTTCGTCACCGATGCGCTGAAGGCCTATGACTTTACCGTCACCTTCGGCGCCGCCACCAATACCGACGATGCCGAGGGCGAGATCATCGAGACCTCGGACCTGCGCCCCACCGACGATCAGATCAAGGAAGCCCTGCACGGGTTCGTCGGCGATATCTCCCAGGTGCCGCCGCAGTTCTCGGCGGTCAGGATCGACGGCGAACGGGCCTACAAGCGCGCCCGCGACGGCGAGGAGATGGACCTCGCCGCCCGCCCCCTCTTCGTCGAGAGCCTGCTGCTGCTCGACCGCCCCGATGCCGACCACGCCCGCCTCGAGATGGTCTGCGGGAAGGGCGGCTACGTGCGCTCCATCGCCCGCGACCTGGGCCGGGTGCTCGGCTGCCTCGGCCATGTCCACCACCTGCGCCGCACCTGGTCCGGCCCCTTCGAGGCCGCCAAGGGCCTGACCTTCGCGCAGATCGAGGAGATGGCCCGCACCCCCGAGCTGGAAGACCACCTGCTGCCGCTGGAGATCGGCCTCGCCGACCTGCCCGAGGTGCGCGCAACTGCCGAGGGCGCCGCCCGCCTGCGCCACGGCAACCCCGGCATGGTGATCGCCCAGGGCCTCGACTACGGCGAAGAGTGCTGGGCCTCCTTCGAGGGCCTGCCCGTCGCCGTCGGCAGCTATCGCGGCGGAGAGCTCCATCCCTCCCGCGTCTTCAACCTGTGAGCCTGCCGGAACCGATCGAACGCCGCTTCCGCAAGGGCGACGCCGAAAGCGCGGCGCTCTACTCTCCCTGCCTGCGCTACCGCTACGCTCTGAGCCGTACCTGGGACGCGACCGCCCCGCGCCTGCTCTACATCATGCTCAACCCCTCCACCGCGACGGAACAGCAGAACGATCCCACCATCGAGCGCTGCGAACGTCGCGCCCGGGCGCTCGGCTACGGCGGCTTCCGGGCCTGCAACCTGTTTGCCTGGCGCGAGACCTCGCCGGCGCTGCTGAAGAAGGCCGAGGCCCCCGTGGGCCCGGACAACGATGCCGTACTGCGCTCTTCGCTCGACTGGATCGGCGCCGGGGGGCTGGTGCTCTGTGGCTGGGGCGTGCATGGCGCTCACCTCGGCCGAGGCCGCGAGGTGGCGCAGAGCCTGCGCGCGTCGGGCGCCCCGCTGGCCCATCTCGGGCTGACCCGGGACGGCGCACCACGCCACCCCCTCTACATCGCCTATGCGACGCAGCCACAACCATGGGGAGATCCGGCGAATTAACCATCTGCCGAGGCGGGATTTGACCAGGGCGCGGGCGCGTGGCGTAATCGCCCTGGTGAGCTTTGCACGGCTGCGGCCGGAACGGAACGATTCGGGGACAGACATGTATCTTCTGGCGGGACTGCTGGGCATGGTGATGGTCGGGGCCACCGCCTTCATTGCCTTCGATGACCTTCCCGATAGCGGCGAAGAGCCCGAAGACGACGACAGCGGCGACGATGTCGACAGCTGGGGCAACCTCCTGGACGAGATCTTCGACGAGGAAGGCGAAGGCAGCCCCGCAGCAGGGCCGGTTGACCCGGTTGGGGACGAGCTGCCCGGTGGCGAACTGGCCGATGACGAACTGGCCGATGACGAGCAGGTCGGTGGCGAAACCCCGGCAGACGATCTTTCCGGGGACGATACCTTCGACCTGCCCCCCGAGGGCGACACCTCCGAAGGAGAGAGCACGGCGGGCGCCCCTGCCGACGCCGACGACATGCAGGCCATCCTGGCCCGCCTCGCCGAAGAGATCGCCACCTCCGAGAACATGATCACCGCCGGCAGCCCCGGCGACGACCTGCTGACGGGCGACCTGGGCGATGACCAGCTCGGCGGCTATTCCGGCGAGGATACCCTCGCGGGCGGGGCGGGGGACGACACCCTTCTGGGCATGGGGGACGATGACGCCCTGCTTGGCCAGTCCGGCAATGACAGCCTCGGCGGCGGATCGGGGGACGACACTCTCTTCGGCGGCGCGGGCGAAGATGCGCTCTTCGGCATGATGGGCGACGACCAGCTTTCGGGCGGCGCGGGCAACGACCTGATGCATGGCGGCGCGGGCGACGACCTGCTGACAGGTGGGTCGGGCGATGACGCGGCCTCTGGCGGGATCGGAGCGGACCGGCTGACCGGCGGGCTGGGCGCCGACACGCTCTTCGGTGCCTCCGGAGACGACTGGATCTCGGGGCTGGTCGCCAGCCTCGGGGACGGCAGCGCCCCCGAGGGGGATGTCGACAGCGACCTCGATACCGGCGACTACCTCAACGGCGGCTCGGGCGATGACACCCTCGTGGCCGGCGCGGGCGACACGGTCACCGTCGGCGCGGGCGAAGACCGGATCATCCTCGGCGACTGGATCGCCAGCGACGAGGACGCCGCGCAGATCCTCGACTTCGAAACCGGGCAGGACCTGCTGGTGGTCTCCTACGCCGACGATGGCCCGGCACCCGAGATCTCCTTCGAGGTCACCGGGGATGTGACCCGGGTCCTTGCCGATGGCACCTGCGTCGCCACCCTGTCGGGCAGCGATGCGGTCTCGATCGAGGATATCGCCCTGCTGCCGCAGAGCGAGGCCCTGACCTTCGCCGCCTGAGCGCTTCCCTGCCCGACAGACCAGGCGCAGTGCATCCGACAGGCGTCCCGACCTCCGCCGAAGCGTGACGGCTCCCCCGGGCGCAGGCGCGCCTGCCATCACCGGGCCCAAAATACCTCCGGGGGTGTCTGCGCAGCAGACGGGGGCAGCGCCCCCGCACGGCGGCCCCTCCGTACCGCGTCCGCGCGCCGCGCCGGCAGGCCCTTTTCCCGCCTCCCCGCGGGGCGGGGAAAGGGCACCGCCCCGGCCCGGTCGCCAGCCCGATCCCCGGCCCGAACGCGCGCCCGGCCCTTGCAGAAAAGGCTTTCCTTCCGAAATCGAATCCCGTATCAGCGCGCAATCTTCCACGGGGCACGCCCGTGGCGGAGCCATGGACCTTGCTGGACGACATCCCGGCTTGCGCCCTCACCCTCAGATCACAGGAGATCCCGATGTCGATCAACGTTGAAGAAAAGAACCGCCTGATCAAGGAATACGGCACCAAGGAAGGCGACACCGGTTCGCCCGAAGTCCAGGTTGCCATCCTGTCCTCGCGCATCGCCACCCTGACCGAGCACTTCAAGACGCACAAGAAAGACAACCACGGCCGCCGCGGCCTGCTGATGATGGTTGCCCAGCGTCGTAAGCTGCTCGACTACCTGAAGGGCAAGGACGAGGCCCGTTACCAGGACCTGATCAAGCGCCTGGGCCTGCGCCGCTAAGCGCGCCCAAGTCGCAAGACAGCAAACGCCCGTTCCTAAAGGAGCGGGCGTTTCGCGTTGCTGACGCTGGTTTTTCGCTCAGCCCAGGGCGCTCTTCGGGGTATCCTTCCGCATGAGAAGGAGGCAACCGCATGGCTCATTCCCCGCAGGACGACAGCCCCACCCCGCTCGAAGCTCGGGCGGAAGCCGCGCTCGACTGGGCAATGACCACGCCGGGCGCCTGCAACACGGTGCGTTTCCGGGGCAGTGACGACCCGGCCCGGCTGGGCTGGGACCAGGTCTTCGCCATCCTGGAAGAGGACGGGCTTATGGGAGTGCGCATGCTCTCGCGCGATCTTCTGCCCGCGCTCGAGAGCCAGCTGACCGCACGCGGCTACCGGATGGAATTCTGGAACGTCTTCACCGGCACCGCCGCGGACCTGACGCAAGCGACCGACCGGGTGCTGGCGGGATCGCCCCCGGAGGGGCTGACCCCGCTCCCCGAGGCCTTGCGGACCGATTCCGCCTTCCTCAAGACCCTGCGCGCGATGATGAAAGCCAATGGCATCGTGCCCTTTTCCACCGGAATGCTCTCGGGGCGGATCGGCGGCCCCTCGGTGCTCGCCGCGCTTCAGGACAGGTCCGGCCGCATCGCCGCCTGCGCCTATGCCTACTTCCCCCACAACCGCCACAGCCCTCATGCGCAACTCGCCTGGGGCGGGCTGGTGGCCGTCGATCCCGCCTTTCGCGGGCGCGGCCTGGGGACATGGGTCAACGCGATGATGCTGCGCGGGGCGCTCACGCAGATGGGGGCCCGCGCGGTCTACGAGCTGGTCTCCGAGGGCAACACCCCCTCGCGCCGCATGGTCGAGGGCTGCGGGCTGGCCCTGGACCCCGATGCCGTTTCGGGAATCGCAACGGCATCGGAAGGGCGCTACCTGCGCTAACCGGCGCGCCGTGCCAGGAACAGGACCTGTCCGCGCGGCAGCATGCGGTCCTGGCGCTGCGCCTGCCAGCCAAGGCGGGCGCAAAGCTCCTGCACCGAGGCCTCGGTGCGGTGATAGGGCGGCTTGGCGGGGTGGGTGACCACGCCGTCGGCCTGCCGGTAGGGCGCGCCCGCCTCGGCCTCGGGCGCCAGGAAGACGGTGAAGGCGAACAGCTCCAGCGCCGGGAAGCGGCGCAGGTTGGCCAGGGCAACCTCGGTGTGCGCCGGGCTCAGGTGCGGGAAGACCGCGAAGCAGATCGCATGGGTGATGTTGTCGGGCACGCCGGGGAAGGTAAAGGCTGCGTCTCCGATCAGCTGCGACTCGGGCGGGCGCTGCGCGGGCGGCACCTCGGCCAGCTCGTGCCTCAGGCCCGCCAGCAGCAGATCACGAGAAGCATCGGTCGCCCAGTAGTGGCCCGGTTCGAGATACCGCAGCGCCTTGCATCCCAGCCGCAACGATCCGGCCCCGATATCCAGCAGGTGATGATGGGGCTGCAGCCCGGCGTCCAGCAGCAGGGCCATCTGCGCCCGGCCCGTCTCGTCCCAGCGGCCGCCGACGATGGCACGGTGACGGCCTGCGGCGATCGCCTCGGCGTGGAAGCCGGGCGCCTCGTAGGGCGAGGGGGGCAGATCGGTCATCCGGCACTCCGGTCCAGCAAGCCTGGCGCGAACATGGCGCAGGCCATTACAATCAGGACGCGACGAACACGCGGGACGGGGCCCGCGCTGCAGGCGCCCGCGATGCGCCCGGATAGCGCGAAATCACTGCCCGGGAAACCAAAAGCCGCAGGCGTGCCCCCGCCCATTGCCCTTCCCAAGAGACCCTTTCTCATGTATGGCCCGAGCCAATCTGAGACGTGGCGCAAGGGACCCCGGCGCCGTGACATGAGGATTTGGGGTCGGCGGCAATGGGGCCGCCATGAAAACGGAGGACGCGGGAGGGCCCGCGAGAGCCTCCAGACAGGATACGCTGATGTTCAACGTAACGAAAAAAGAGATGCAGTGGGGGGACGAGACCCTCACGCTGGAAACCGGCAAGGTTGCCCGCCAGGCCGATGGCACCGTCATCGCCACCCTCGGCGAAACCTCGGTGATGGCCAACGTCACCTTCGCCAAGAAGCAGAAAGAGGGCCAGGATTTCTTCCCTCTGACCGTGCATTACCAGGAAAAGTATTATGCAGCCGGCAAGGTCCCGGGTGGCTTCTTCAAGCGTGAGGCCCGCCCCACCGAGAAAGAGACCCTGACCGCGCGCCTGATCGACCGTCCGATCCGCCCGCTGTTCGCCCCCGGCTTCAAGAACGAAGTTCTGGTCATGTGCACCGTGCTGTCGCACGACCTGGAAAACGACCCCGATGTCGTCGCCATGATCGCCGCTTCCGCCGCGCTGACCATCTCGGGCGCGCCCTTCATGGGCCCGATCGCCGGTTGCCGCGTCGGCTTCGTCGACGGTGAATACGTGCTGAACCCCTCTGTCGATGACATGCAGGGCCTGCGCAACAACCCCGAACAGCGTCTCGACCTGGTCGTCGCCGGCACCAAGGGCGCCGTGATGATGGTCGAATCGGAAGCCTACGAGCTGACCGAAGACGAGATGCTGGGCGCCGTCACCTTCGCGCACGAGCAGATCCAGCCGGTCATCGACCTGATCGTCTCGCTGGCCGAAGAGACCGCGAAAGAGCCCTTCGAGTTCACCCCCCCGGATTACTCGGCGCTCTATGACGCCGTGAAGGCCGCCGGTGAAGACAAGATGCGCGCCGCCTATGCCATCACCGACAAGCAGGAGCGCACCAGCGCCGTTGCAGCGGTGAAGGAAGAGATCCAGGCCGCTCTCACCGAAGAGCAGCTGGCCGATGCCAACCTTGGCTCGGCACTGAAGAAGCTGGAATCCACCGTCCTGCGCGGCGACGTGGTGAAGAACGGCAAGCGCATCGACGGTCGCCGCACCGACGAAGTGCGTCCGATCGTGGCCGAAACCGGCCTGCTGCCCCGGACCCACGGTTCGGCGCTGTTCACCCGTGGCGAGACCCAGGGCCTTGTCGTGACCACTCTGGGCACCGGCGATGACGAGCAGTTCATCGACGCCCTGCACGGCAACTTCAAATCCAACTTCATGCTGCACTACAACTTCCCGCCCTACTCGGTCGGTGAAGTGGGCCGCGTTGGTTCCCCCGGTCGTCGTGAAATCGGCCACGGCAAGCTGGCCTGGCGTGCCCTTCAGGCCGTCCTGCCCGCCGCCACCGATTTCCCCTACACGATCCGCATCGTGTCCGAGATCACCGAGTCGAACGGCTCGTCCTCGATGGCTTCCGTCTGCGGCGGCTCGCTGTCGATGATGGACGCCGGTGTGCCGCTGAAGGCCGCCGTGGCCGGTGTGGCCATGGGCCTGGTGCTGGAAGATGACGGCTCCTACGCCGTGCTGACCGACATCCTGGGCGACGAGGACCACCTCGGCGACATGGACTTCAAGGTGGCCGGTACCGCCGAGGGCATCACCTCGCTGCAGATGGACATCAAGGTTCAGGGCATCACGCCCGAGATCATGAAGACCGCCCTGGCCCAGGCCAAGGAAGGCCGTCTGCACATCCTCGGCGAGATGAACAAGGCGCTGGACGGCGCTGCGGAATTCTCGGCACATGCCCCGCGCATCGAGACCATGCAGATCCCCACCGACAAGATCCGTGAAGTGATCGGCTCGGGCGGCAAGGTCATCCGCGAGATCGTGGAAACCTCCGGCGCCAAGGTCGACATCAACGACGACGGCATCATCAAGATCGCCTCCTCCGATGCCGAAGCCATCCAGAAGGCCCACGACATGATCTATTCGATCGTGGCCGAGCCGGAAGAAGGCAAGGTCTACAAGGGCAAGGTCGTGAAGCTGGTCGATTTCGGCGCCTTCGTGAACTTCTTCGGCAAGCGCGACGGCCTGGTGCACGTCTCCCAGATCGAGAACCGCCGCCTGAACCATCCCTCGGATGTTCTGAAGGAAGGCCAGGAAGTCTTCGTCAAGCTCGTGGGCTTCGATGATCGCGGCAAGGTCCGCCTGTCGATGAAGGTCGTGGACCAGGAGACCGGCGAAGAGGCCGCCAAGGAGGAGGACGCCGAGTAATCGGCGTCCTCCCCGCGAAACAGGAAAGGCCCCCGGCATCTGCCGGGGGCCTTTTTCATTGGCCGGGTCTTTCGGTCCGGGTCTTTCGGGCCGGGGGGATCAGCGCGCGCGGGCGGCCCGTTCGGCCAGGATGGCGGGCAGGTCGGCAGGCAGCTCGGCGTAGCTGCCATGGACCAGGTAGTCGTTCCACAGGTAGCCGATGAACTGGCGCACCAGCCGCGGATCGGCCTGCCAGTCGCGCGCGGCGATGGCCGCATCCAGCCCCGCGGCATCCGGTGCGTGCTGCACCAGCCCCTCGATGTTGTAGCAGGCGGCGCCGAGGGTGATCACCGGGCGCTCGAGCAGCAGAGCCTCGATCCCGACGGTGGAATTCAGCGTGATCACCGCCCGGGCGTCACGGATCAGCTCCGAGGTGACATTGCCGTTGGCGAAGGTCACGCGGGGGTGGCTGCGCCGCCCGGCCACCGACAACTTGAAGCTGGGGTGCTCCTTGATGACGAAATGCTCGTCCGGGTGGCGGTCGGCCAGGTCGCAGATCACGTCGAGGAAGGCGCCCATGTCGCGCACCCAGGGCGAATGCAGCGTCACCTGCATGTCCGAGGGCACCTGGAAGGGCACGAAGACATAGCCCGGTTCCAGCGCCACCGCATCGTGGCGCGCCTTCGAGGCACGGTTGTTGACCGCGTCCGGGTAGCCGCCGGCGGCGAAATCGCGGCTGTCGTCCAGGTAGAAGGCCGGATCGCGCGGCACCGAGTTGGCGCCGTTCAGCCCCTCGGGGTCGATCTGCAGGGTCTTCGGGAAGAAGCCCGCCTCGATGAACACCCGGGGACGGCCCCGGCTGACCTCGGCCAACACCGATTCCGGGTGGACCGAGCCGTTGTAGACCACCACCACCTCGGGATCCGTCGCCGCCAGCTCGGCCAGCAGTGCCTGCCGCAGCAGTGCCGCCTCGACGCGTTTCACATAGCCGTAAGCCCCGCCGATCACCGGGTTGCCGAAGAGGGCCGGCACCCGGATGCGCTTGCGCGCCATGTTGCCGGCGATGGCGGCCCGGGCCTCGGGCCCCGGGGCCAGCAGCGCGCGTCCGAGGCCCGCAAGGGCAACGCCCCAGCCCCGGTGCCGCGCCAGCCTGCGCAGCACCGAGAGTGTCCCGGTGCCGATCCTCAGCCCCTCGGCGCCAAGCGCAGCGTCGAAGGAATCGATCACTCCGGTATCGAGCTTCAGAAAGCGCATGGGCGGGCTCCGACAAGAAAGGGGCGCCCGAAGGCGCCCCCTTGATTAGTCCCCTCCCGGCAGAGGTTTCAACCCATGCCGGGGGGGTGGCGTCACGCCGGGCTCTTGGCGAACCGCAGGTAGGGCAGCTTGATGTCCAGTTCGCCGTATTTTTCGCGCGCCTGCTCGTCGTTGAGCGAGGTGGCGACGATGACGTCCTGGCCTACTTCCCAGTTGGCCGGAGCCGCGATCGGCACGCCATAGGTCAGTTGCAGCGCGTCCAGCGCGCGCAGGACTTCGGCGAAGTTGCGACCGATGGTCATCGGGTAGGTCATCGACAGCTTTAGCTTCTTGTCCGGCCCGATGATGAAGACCGAGCGCACGGTGGCGCTGTCGGCGGGGGTGCGACCGTCGGGCAGGTAGGCCTCGGCGGGCAGCATGTCGAACAGCTTGGCCACCTTCAGGTCACCATCGGCGATGATCGGGAAGCCCGCGGTGGCGCCGGCAAAGCTCTCGATGTCGCCCTTCCAGCCCTTGTGCTCTTCCACGCCGTCGACCGAGATGCCGATCACCTTGGTGCCGCGCTTCTCCCATTCCGGGGCAAGCTGCGCCACGGCGCCGAATTCGGTCGTGCAGACCGGGGTGAAATCCTTCGGGTGGCTGAACAGAATGGCCCAGCTGTCGCCAAGCCAGTCGTGGAAGGAGATCTCGCCCTGGTCGGTCTGGGCGGTGAAATCGGGCACGGTGTCGTTGATACGCAGAGACATGAGGTCCTCCTGTCAGTCTTGCATTGGGGCCATAGGTAATATGGCCCGGCGGATATTGCACCCCCGTCTCGGCGCTTGATCTGCATGGCTCCCCTGCGGCGGGCCCCCGCGCCCCTGTGGCGGCGGCGTCGCACCATCTTGCCGTCCCCGGCGCGGGGTGCAACAGTGACCGCCAGAGAGTGCAAAATCCCCGTCCGCACTGCGGAACACTACCCCAGCGGACCCGAAGACCGGAGAGCTTCCATGATCGAGAAACGCGATTTCTACATCAACGGCCAGTGGGTCGCCCCCGCCACGGCGCGCGACCACCAGGTGATCGACCCCTCGACCGAAGAGCCCTGCGCGGTGATCTCGCTGGGCAGCGCCGAGGATGCCGACCGTGCCGTCGCCGCCGCCCGCGCCGCCTTCCCCGCCTGGATGGCCACCGACCCGGCCGAGCGTATCGCCCTGGTCGAGAAGTTCCTCGAGATCTACGAGCGCCGCAAGGACGAGATGGCCCGGGCGATCTCGATGGAGATGGGCGCGCCGATCGACATGGCCACCGCCTCGCAATGGGGGGCGGGCTATTCGCACACCAAGAACTTCCTCGCCGCGGCGAAGACCTTCCAGTTCGTGCGTCCGCTGGGCGATCATGCCCCCAATGACCGCATCATCTACGAGGCGGTCGGCGTCTGCGCGCTGATCACCCCCTGGAACTGGCCGATGAACCAGGTCACGCTGAAGGTCATCGCGGCGCTGATCGCCGGCTGCACCATGGTGCTGAAACCCTCCGAGGAAAGCCCGCTCAACGCCCTGCTCTTCGCCGAGATGATGGACGAGGCCGGCATCCCCGCCGGGGTCTTCAACCTAGTCAACGGCGATGGCGCGGGCGTCGGCTCGGCGCTCTCGGGCCACCCCGAGGTCGACATGGTCTCCTTCACCGGCTCGACCCGCGCCGGTGTCGCCATTTCGCAGAACGCGGCGGCGACGCTGAAGAAGGTGCACCTGGAGCTGGGCGGCAAGGGCGCCAACGTGATCTTCGCCGATGCCGACGACAAGGCGGTGAAACGCGGCGTGCTGCACATGATGAACAACTCCGGGCAGAGCTGCAACGCGCCCTCGCGGATGCTGGTCCAGCGTGAACGCTACGACGCCGCCGTGGAAGAGGCCGCCGCCGTGGCCAATGGCATCACCGTCGGCCCGGCCTCCGAAAGCGGCCGCCATATCGGTCCTGTGGTCAACGCCAGCCAGTTCGACAAGATCCAGGGCCTGATCGAGACCGGCATGAAGGAAGGCGCCCGCCTCGTCGCCGGTGGCCCTGGCCGCCCCGAGGGCCTGAACCGCGGCTTCTTCGTCCGCCCCACGGTCTTTGCCGATGCCAACAACCAGATGACCATCGCCCGCGAAGAGATCTTCGGCCCGGTCCTGACCATCATGCCCTTCGACACCGAGGAAGAGGCGGTGCAGATCGCCAACGACACCCCCTACGGGCTGACCAACTACGTGCAGACCAGCGACGGCGCCCGCGCCAACCGCCTGGCGCGGCAGCTGCGGTCCGGCATGGTCGAGATGAACGGCCAGCCGCGCGGCGCCGGCGCGCCCTTCGGTGGCATGAAGGCCTCGGGCAATGGTCGCGAGGGTGGCGTCTGGGGGCTCGAGGACTTCCTCGAGGTCAAGGCCGTCTCCGGCTGGACCGCCGACGCCTGAAACCGGGGAAGGG
>NZ_AFPM01000073.1 GCF_000220565.1 Oceanicola sp. S124
TAGCTACACCGGCGGCACCGTGGTGCGAGAAGGCACCCTGGACACCACCGGCGGCGGCACCCTGGCCGACACCGGCTACATCGGCATCGCCGAGGGCGCGACCTTCATCGCCGGCACCGTCGACACGGTCGGCGGCGTCGAGAACCGTGGCACCTACACCGTCAATGCGGCCCAGACCGTGGATGCGCTGATCAACTTCGGCACCACCAACCTGGACGCCAAGCTTACCGCAGGGGCCGAGCCCTTCGATCCGCTCGATCCCGACAGCCTGACCTATGGCGTGCTCAACCTTGCCGGCGGCACGGTCAACCAGAACGCGGATATCGAATCCGAGGGCCTGGTGGTCAACAGCGGCCTGATCCAGGTGACCGGCGAACGTCGCATCGACATCACCGGAGCCGACCAGGGCCTGATCGGGGAAAGTACCGGCGAGATCCGCCTTTCCGGCGCCGAGACCGAGCTGACCGTCGATCAGCTGGGCGACACCACCTATGACGGCATCATCACCGGCCTGGGTGGCTTCACCAAGGAAGGCACCGGCACGCTGTCCTTCTCCAATGCGCTCACCTTCACCGGCGGCACCACCGTCTCGGAAGGCTGGGTCGAGGTCCTGTCGACCGGCTCTCTGGCCGACACCGGCGCGATCACCGTCGGGGAAGACGGCTCGTTCATCACCCGTGCGGTCGATACCGTGGGCGAGGTGCGCAACTCGGGCACCTACATCGTTGCCAGCGACGCGGCGCAGAACGTCACCTCCTTCACCAACACCGGCACCGGCGAGGCGGAAATCTGGTCGGACCTGACCGCCCGCAGCGGCGGCGTGAGCAACGAGCTGGACGGCGTCTTCGACATCTACGCCGACGTCTATTCCTTCGGCAATGTCACCAACGACGGCGAGCTGAACGTGCACGGCGTCCGCCGCATCGAGACCACCGGCGCGACCTCCGGCTTTGCCGGGGCATCGACCGGCGTGGTTAACCTGGCGCTGGAAGGCGATATCCTGACCGTCGACCAGCTGGGCGACACGACCTATGCGGGCGTGATCAGCGGGCTGGGCACCTTCATCAAGGAAGGCACCGGCACGCTGACCTTCACCGGCGCCAGCACCTACACCGGCGGCACGCTGGTGTCGGAAGGCACGCTTGATACCACCGGCGGCGGCACCCTTGCCGATACCGGCGCGATCGAGATCTCGCAGGGCGCGACCTTCGTGGCCGGCACTGCCGACACCGTCGGAGGCGTGCTGAACAAGGGCACCTACAACGTTAACGCGGCGCAGGACGTGGCGGCTCTGGTCAACACCGGCACCACCAACCTGGAAGCCAAGCTGACCGTAGGCATGGCCGAGCCGGGCTTTGGTGTCATCAACAACGAAGGGGCAATCTTCAACCAGAACGCCGACATCGAATCCGAAGGCAACGTCATCAACAACGGCCTGCTCGAGGTGACCGGCGATCGCCGCATCGACATCACCGGCACCGGCGACACCGCCGGCTTCCAGGGCAATGCCTCCGGTGAGGTCCGCCTCAGCGATGCCGAGGGCAGCCTGACCGTCGATCAGCTGGGAGACACGCTCTATGCCGGGATCATCACCGGCGAGGGCGCTTTCGTGAAGGAAGGCGACGGCCAGCTGCACCTGTCGGGCGACAACACCTTCACCGGCGGCACCACCGTCCGCGAAGGCTGGCTGGTGATCACCGAGGACGGCTCCCTGGCCGACACCGGCGAGATCACCATCGAGGCCGACGGCACCTTCGCCACCTGGGCGGTCGATACCGTCGGCGTGGTGACCAACAAGGGCACCTACTACGCCTACCCGGATGCCGCGCAGACCGTGACCTCGTTCACCAACTCGGGCACCGCCGAGATCTGGTCGGTGATGACAGCCCAGACCGATGGCGTGACGAACGAGGCCGACGGCGTGTTCACGCTGAACGCCAATGTCTTCTCCGAGGCGAACTTCACCAACGACGGGACGCTGCACATCAACGGCTACCGCCGGATCGAGATGACCGGCGCCGACAGCGGCTTTGCCGGTGCGGAGACCGGCGTGGTCCACATGGATGCGGCCACCGACTACCTCGTCGTGGATCAGGCGGGTGACACCACCTACGCCGGCACCATGGACGGGCTGGGCATCTTCGTGAAGGAGGGCGACGGCACGCTGACCTTCACCGGCGCGCACAGCTACACCGGCGGCACGCTGGTGTCGGAAGGCACGCTGGACACCACCGGCGGCGGCACCCTTGCCGATACCGGTGACGTTGAGATCAGCAATGGCGCGACCTTCGTGGCCGGCACCGCCGACACGGTCCGCAACGTGGTCAACCACGGCACCTACGACGTGAACACCGCGCAGACCGTGGCCTCGCTCTACTCGGACGGCACCACCGACCTCGACGCGGCCCTGACCGCGGGCGCGGGCGGCGTCTTCAACGCCGAGGACGGCACCTTCGAGCAGAACGCCGATGTCACCTCGGAAGGCTATGTGACCAACAGCGGCCTCTGGGCCGTGACCGGCACCCGCCGCATCGACGTGACCGGCGCCGAGACCGGCTTTGAAGGTGGCTCGACCGGCGAAGTGCAGCTGGCCGGGGAAGACGACAAGCTGATCGTCGATCAGCTGGGCACCACGCAATACGCCGGGATCATCACCGGCGCGGGCGCCTTTGAGAAGGAAGGCACCGGCACGCTCTACCTGACCGGCGCCAGCACCTTCACCGGCGGCACCACCGTCCGCGAGGGCGTCCTGTCGACCACCGGCGGCGGCACCCTTGCCGATACTGGCGCGATCGACATCCTGTCGGGTGCGACCTTCTATGCCGGCACTGCCGACACCGTGGGGGACATCACCAACAAGGGCACCTTCACCTTCGCGGCCGACTACGAGGTCGCCTCGCTGGTCAACTCGGGTCAGGTCAGCGGCGCAGGTGTGCTGACGGCCGGCGCCGAGGGCATCGAGAACCAGGAAACCGGCACGATCACGCTTTACAACAACGTCGTCTCGCAGGGCGACGTGCAGAACGACGGCGAGATCGCCGTCGTGTCCAGCAGCCTGATCGAGATCACCGGCGAGGATGCGGGGCTGACCGGCTCGGGCAACTTCACCCTGGCCGAGGGCGGTGAACTGGGCATCGACCAGCAGGGCGACAGCTCCTTCGATGGCACGATGACCGGAGAGGGCACCTTCTGGAAGTACGGCGAGGGCCAGCTGACCTTCGGCGGCGCCTATGGCGACATCGACGTGCCGACGCTGCGCATCGTCGAAGGCGGGCTGACGCTGGCCATGGGCGGCGTGCTGCGCTCGGATGCGGATGTCTACCTGACCGGGACGACCTTCGAAATCACCGAGGGCGCGCAGACCCTGAACAGCCTGAACGGCGAAGGCACCGTTGCCCTGAACGGCTCGGACCTGACCCTGGACGGCGAGAGCACCTTCCAGGGTGACATCCAGGAGGCCGGTGCGCTGACGCTGAACGACAGCTTCAACTATGCCGGCATCATGGGCGGTGACAGCCTGACCCTGAACGGGCCGGACTTCACCCTCTACAGCCTCAGCGAGGCCAACTTCCGCACCGCCGACTTCACCAACGGCCTGATCACCCTCTACGGGCCGATCGACGCCGGTGGCCCGGGGGGGCTGACCCTGGATGAGGACCTGACCGTGACCGGCGACACCCAGCTTGTGCTGGCCGGCGCGATCGATCCTGACCGCGCGGTGATCACCGCCGGCACCGTCACCCTCAGCGGTAACGATGTCGTCCTGTCGGGCAACGGCTATGTCGATGCGGCCAACATCATCGTCGAGAACGGCGCCTTCCTGTCGCCGGGCAACTCGCCGGGCTACCTGTCCTTCGCGGGGAACCTCGACCTGCGCAACGGAGGCGGCGCGCAGATCGAGATCGGCGGCACCGAGCCGGGGACCGGCTACGACGTGATCGAGATCGGTGGCGAGCTGCTGCTGGACGAGACCTCGGTGCTGAATGTCGATCCCTTCGGTGGCTTCGAAGCCCAGCAGGGCGAGGTCTATCAGATCCTGCGCTTCGACCCGCAGCTGCGCACCGGCGAATTCGGCATCTTCACCAACAACACCAGCCTGAACTTCGCCTACTTCAACTCGGTCGGTATCCTTGTCGCCCTGGGGGACAGCGGTGGCGACGTGAGCGAGCAGCTGGTGAAGAACATCATCGAGACCACTCCCGAGGGCGAGGTCGGCAGCAAGAAGATGTTCGATGTCGTGCGTCAGCTCGGCGACCCCGAGGAAGGTCTGGTCGGCCAGAACAACGGCGTGGTCGGCGGTGGCGGTGGCTACCTGCTGCCGATGCTGGCGGCGGCCGATCCGGAAGACCGCGTCGAGATCTTCTCGCGCTTCACTCCCGAGGGCTATGGCGGGGCGTATGAATACGCGTTCCGGTCGCTGATGGTGACCTCGGGCCTGTTCGCCGATGCGCCCCTGTCGGGCAACCTCAGCTGGGGCTCGCTGGTGCATGACAACCGCAGCCTGGCGTCGCAGGACTCGGATACCTATTCGGACTACGAGACCTCCTTCGCCAATACCGGTGCCCGCTTCGGCTATACCAGCGACATGGTCGCGGTCGGTCTGGGCGTGCAGACGGTGAACGGCGGCTTCAGCACCGAATCGGGCCTCAGCGGGGACGGCGACGGCACCCAGGTCCAGATCGGCGCCATGCTGACCGGGATGGATATCGGCCTTGCGCCCTACATCACCCTGGAAAGCGGCTCGAGCGACCTGAGCGGTACGCGCAACGCGCTGACCTCGCGGGTCGAGTTCGACGGAGTGGACAGCAGCGCCCGCCTGGTGCGGATCGGTGCGCGCTTCAGCAACGAGCTGGGCGGGGGGATGCTGAACATCGACACCTCCGTCATGGCGGGTGAAGTCGACAGCCTGACCTTCTCGGAAACCCAGGGGGCGATGCCTGATCGGCTGGACGTGCACATCCCCGGCCAGTCCGTGGCCGGCATCTCCTTCGGCATGAACTACAGCTACCCCGTGGCCCCCAAGGTCACGGTCAGCGCGGGCCTCGAGATCGACCACGTCCAGGGCCTCAACGACTATGTCGTCGAGGGCCGTTCGGGCGGGGACGAGGTGACCTTCACCACCGAGGTTCCGGGCATGGCATCGACGCAGGGGGCCCTGACCTTCGGCGTCGGGTTCGAGGCCACCGAGGGGGTCCGCGTGAACCTGACCGGCTATGCGGATGGCTCTCTCGGTGGCAAGTCCAACGCCGGTGCCTCGCTCAGCCTGAACGTCCAGTTCTGATCCGCGGCCAAGAAGCAAAGGACCTGGCTAGGACATGGCTCACAAGTGGCTCTGGCGCCTTGGCGCCGTCGCCGGGGCCGGCGCCCTGATCGTGATCGGGGGGCTGGCCTGGAACACCGGCCCGGGGCTGCGCATGCGCGCGGCCCTGGGTCAGCAACCGGCGCAGATGGCGCTGGTGCTGCGGGATTACCAGGCGGGCGACTTGTCGTCCGCCTTCGCCCGTATCGACCCGCTACTGCTGGCCGGACATGAGCCGGCGGTCGCGCTGGTCTGCGAACTGCTGTCGCAGCGCCCCGCCTATCCGCCGCAGACCCCGGCCTGCCTCGAAGCGGGCGACCAGCCGCAGCTCAGGCGGCTGGCGCAGCTGTCGGACCTGGCGGTCTTCGCCCGCCAGTGGGACGTGCTGGCGGGCCTCCTGGACCGGCGCGAAGCGGCGGGGGATAGCCGCGTCGCCTTCGAGCGGGCCCGGGCGGCGGCGCTGTCGCGCCCCGAGGCGCCGGACATGGAAGACGTGGTGACCCACCTGCGGGCCTCCGCCCAGGCCACGGATCCGCGCGGGCAGTACCTGCTGGCGGTCTACCAGCTGGGCCTGGCCGCCGACGGAGAGGCCTCGATCCCCTTTGAACGCACCCTTGCGACCCTGCTGACGCAGGAGCCCGCAATCGCCCCGGCGGATGCCTATTTCGAACTGGCCAAGCTGATGCAGGCCGGGGCGATCAGCAGCGACCTGGCCTATGCAGAGGTGCTGCGCCGGGCCGACCAGCTGGGCAATCCCTATGCCGCCGGGCACCTTGCGCAATACCTGATCGCCAACCCCGGCATGGGCCCGGTGGGCGGGCTGGAGGCCGATGGCTGGATGGCCCGGGCCGCGGCCAACGGCGATCCGGTGGCGCGCTACAACCTCGCGGTGCAGCTGCTGACGGGCACGCCCGACGCGGCGGCGATCAGCGAGGCCGAAGCGCTTCTGCGTGCCTCTGCCGAGACCGGCTTCGCCCCGGCTACGACGCGCCTTGGCGCGCTCTACTGGCGCCGCCCGCAGCTGGTGGCGGAAGACGCCGAGACCGGCCGCCGTCGCGCTGTCGACCTGTGGATCCGCGCCGCCGACCTGGGCGACGCCAATGCCTTCTTCAACCTCGGCGAAGTGGCCCGGGCCCGGGGCGAGGTCGCGCAGGCGCGGGACTACTACCAGCAGGCGGCCGAGCGCGGCAACGCCGGGGCCGTCGAGGCCCTGGGCGCGCTCGAGTGAAAGGGCAGGGGTGAAACGCTCCCTGTCCATCGACACTTATCGCGGCGTGGGGGTGAGCCTGGTGCTCTGGACCCACGCCGGCCTGCCGGGGGTGCCCGGCTCCTTCATTGCCATCGACGGGTTCTTCGTCATCAGCGGCTACCTTGTGACGCTGTCCTTCCTGCGCCAGCTGGACCGGCTCGAGGGCGATGACCCGGGCGCGGGCCGCTGGTCGTGCTATGCCCGCGCCGCCCGCCATTTCGCCGAGGCCCGGGTGCGGCGCATCCTGCTGCCGCTGCTCGCCACGCTGCTGCTGACGCTGCTGGCCGGTTGGCTGGTGCTGCTGCCCGCCGATCTGGCCGATCTGGCCGATGCGGCGCTGATGTCGGTGCTGCTGTCGGGCAACCTGCATGCGGCGGGCGGTGGCGATTATTTCGACGCAGCCTCCAACGCGCGCCCGCTGCTGCACAGCTGGAGCCTGGCGCTGGAAGAGCAGTTCTACCTGATGTCGCTGGCGCTGATGGCGGTCTTCGCCCTGCTGCGCCGGCCCTGGGCCTTCTGGGGGGTGACCCTTGCCGGCCTGCTGGCCTCGCTCGCCTGGGCGCAGATGATGTCCTCGGATCCGGCGACCCATTCCCAGGCCTACTACCTCTTCTCGACCCGGGTGTGGGAGTTCCTGCTGGGCGTCGCCCTTGCCGCCCTGGTCACGCGCGGTCATCTGGATGGGCGTCTTGGGCGCTGGCTGTCTGGGGATCTGGCCTATGTGCTTGGCTGGGCGGTCATGGCGGCCTCGATCCTGCTGCTGACACCTGCCGCACCCTCGCCGGGGCTGATCTCGGTTCCCGCCATGCTGGGGGTCTGCCTGATCCTGCTGGGCCAGCCGCAAAGCCGCCTGCTGTCGCAGGGCATGCACCTGCGGCCTTTCGTGGCGGCGGGGCGCAATGTCTACGGCATCTACCTGGTCCACCTGCCGGTGATCGTCTACCTGGGCTATGCGGCCCCGCCGCTTGGCCCCTGGTCCGGTGTGGCGGCCTTCGTGCTGTCCTATGCCGTGGCCCTGGCCCTGGGCGCCCTGATCGAGCTGCCCTTCGACCGCTGGCGCCGCCCGCGCTTTCGCTGGATCCTGCTGGCCGACGGGGCGCTGGCCGCCGTGATCCTGGGCCTCTGCGCGATGATCTGGCAGGGCGGCGGGGTCCCCGAACGGATGCCCGAGGCCGCGCAGCGCGCCTACCTGGCAAAGTTCCTGCTGAACCCCGAACGTGCTCGCTGCATGGAGGGAGAACTCACCGCCACCGGCTATTCCTGCGCCTACGGCCCGCCGTCCGCGCGCAAGATGGTGCTGATCGGCGATTCCCATTCAGACATGCTGGCCAATCCTCTGGCAAAGGCCTTCGCCACGCAGGGCCGCCAGCTGGTGCACTACTGGTCCGCCGAATGCGCCCCCGTCGGATCGGCGGTGGCAGAGCTGGGCGCCTTCTCGGCACGCTGCACGGGGCTGGCGGCCGAGGCTCATGCCCAGCTGGCGCAGATGCCGGGGGTCGAGGGGGTGATCTACGCCATGCTCTGGCCCTGGTATCTGGGCTACGGCCCGCAGGACCTGCCCCGCCACCTTGACGAGAGCCGAGGAGCCCCCGTGGGCGATGTCGATCCCGCGGCCTACCGCGTCGGGCTGATCTCCCAGTTCCGCCGGACGGTCGAGGGGCTGACCGCGCAGGGCCTGCATGTCTACATCGTCAGCCCGGTGCCGATCCATGACCAGCCCCTGCCGGAACAGGCGGCGCTGAACCTCTGGTATCGCCCCGCGGCCCTGCAGGCCCCTCTGCAGCAGCTGACCCGCGCCGGTTACGAAGCGCAGGGAGAGATGTTCCGGCAGATGGTCTCGGTCTTCTCGGGGCGCGGCGACGTGACGGTGCTGGACAGCGTGGGCGTGCTTTGCCCCAGGGAGCGCTGCGAGGTCTGGGGCGAGGGGGTGCCGCTCTATTACGACGACAACCACCTGAACGAGCTGGGCGCCTCGGCCCTTGTCCAGAGCTGGTTCAGGTGAGCGAGGCCGCCTTGCCCGAAGATCCGGCCGGGCAAGGGGCCGGTAGAGCGGGCGACAGGTGACTTACGTCGCGGGCCGGTTGCCCCACGCCGGCTACCGCGACAGGGCGGGCCACTGAACGACGATCGCCCCCAGCAGGACCAGTGCCGTTCCTGCCAGCCGCAGCGGGTCCACCGGGCGCGCCGCCAGGCCGACACCGCCGGTCCAGTCGATCACCAGCGCCGCGACGACCTGGCCCGCGATCACGGCGATCATGAAGCTTGCGGCCCCCAGCTTCGGCATCAGCAGGATCGCGGCGGTCACGTAGATCGCTCCGGCGACGCCGCCGATCCAGATCCATTTCGGTTGCCCCGCAAGCCCGCCAGGCACCGGCAGCGGGGCCCGAAGCAACACCAGCACGGGCAGGATGCAGAGCGCGCTGACCGCGAGCGATGCCAGCGTCGCCCAGAGCGGATGGCCGAGCGCCCGCCCAAGAGCGGCATTGGCGCCGCCCTGAAACGGCACGGCGGCCCCGGCAAGAACGGCAATGAGGGCAAAGGCAAGAGAGGGCATGACGTCTCCTTTCGGTCTTCCCTTCATCTGCCCCAAGGTGAAACGCATTTGAAATTCGATTTAAGCCAGAAGATATTTACCTGATGAATAACCTGCGTGCCATCGACCTCAACCTTCTCGTCGTGCTGGATGCTCTTCTGGCCGAACGGCATCTGTCGCGCGCCGCCGAGCGGCTCAACATGAGCCAGCCGGCGGTCAGCCATGCGCTCTCCCGCCTGCGGGTTCTGCTCGACGATCCGCTGTTCCACCGCCGCCGGCGCGGGATGGAGCCCACCCTGCGGGCGCTGGAACTGGCGGCCCCACTTGCCGAGGCGCTGGCGCAGATCCGCAGTGTTCTTGCGCCCGGGGGCTTCGACCCGATGCAGCGCCATGTCTTCCGTCTGGCCATGTCGGACTACGGCGCGTCGCTGTTGCTGCCCGGGCTTGTGCAGGCGCTGCGTGCAGAGGCGCCTGGCATCGACCTCGTGGTCACCCAGCAGAGCCGCGAAGGCATGATCGGCGCGGTTGCCGATGGCCAGATCGACATGGCCTTCGGTGTCTTTCCCGAGCTGCCATCGCGGTGCGAAAGCGACCTGTTGTTCGTCGACGACTATGTCTGCCTGCTGGATCCGTCGCGCCAACCGCAGCCCTATGACGGCCTGACCGAGGCGCTTTACGGGGCTGCTCCGCATGTTCTCGCGGCGGTTCATGGCGAAGCGGCGACCGAACTGGACCGGCACCTTCAGGCGCAGCGCAGGGCCCGGCGCATTGCCCTGGTCGTGCCGCATTGGAGCGTGGCGTCGCAGGTCATCGGCGGCACCGACCTGGTCCTGACCATTGCCCGCCGGAGCCTGGGTGCCATCGGGACCGGCCTCGAGGTGGCTGCGCCGCCTGTTCCGGTTCCCGACATTCCCTTTGCCGCGATCTACGCGAAGCGCCGTCGCGCCGATCCGGCCCTGCGCTGGCTGCTGGACAGGGTCCGGCGGGTTCTGGGGGAAGCGCCCGTCGCCTGACCGTGCGGTGCGCGCCCCGGGCGGTCCGGGGTCTGACGGGGCATCAGGTGGCACGGAAGGCCCCTTGCGCAGTGCGCGACAGGGGCCTGTCCGAAGGCTGTCAGACCTCTCCCGGCATGGGATAGTCCCCGGCATTCAGCACCCAGCCGGGCTTGGCGCTGAAGTCTTCGCGCGGGGGGCAGAAGATGTCGACCAGCTGGTTCAGCCCCGCCCCCTTGGCGCGGCTGGTGTGGATCACCGGCGGCGGGATCACCAGGACCGAGGGGCCGGTGACCTCGATGCTGCGATCCGGGCGCCAGTCGGCCATGTCGGTGGTCCAGGGCCAGCGCAGGTGGTGATCGTAGGCACCTTCCAGCAGCAACGAGCATTGCTCGAAGTCGTCGTGGTGGTGCGGTGACACCGACGCGGGAGAGCGCGGCCCCTCGCGCGGGTCGAGCATGTTCACCATGAAGGTGGTGCAGCGGAAGATGCGGCCGAAGCGGCCCTCTTCCTGCGGCACATCCAGCGAATAGTGGCGCAGGCGCAGCCCGTCCGCCGGGGTGGGCCAGGGTTCGAAATCGGGCACATGGCTGCGCGGGGTGTCATAGGCATCGGCATTCGGACAGAGCGCCAGCAGATCCGCCGAGGCGGTGGTGAAGAGGCTGATCACCACGCCGCCCTCGGGCAGGGTCACGCTGCTGTCGCCCGGGGGGACGAAGGCGATATGGTTGCCCGGCAGATCCGCCGAGCTGTCGCCAGCGGTGACCCGCGAGGGGGCCTCGGGCATCAGCAGCACGTATTCGTCGGGCTGGTCGCTGCGGCTGAGCTGGCCGCCTGGGACCAGTTCGGCATAGGCGAGGACGAAGTTGTGGCCCCGGATCAGCCAGGTGCGGCCGTTGGCATCCTCGATCTGCGGCGGGCTGTCGTAGAAGGTGGCGAGCTGTTCCTCGGCGATCAGGCCGGTGCGGGGCTTGGCGGCGGCCCCGGCGGGCGCCAGCTTGGAACGGGGGTCGGACTTGTCGTACATGGCGGGCCTCAGCGTGTCTGGTGCAGGGTGGCGCGGGTTTCGGAAAGTGTCGCGGCAGCGGCCTTGCGCAGGAAGGTCTGGTCCGACGACACGATGAAGGCCGTGGCCCCAAGGGCGGCGAGGGCGGCGGCATCCTCGGGGCCCGAGGCCATGACACAGACCGTCTTGCCGGCGGCGCGGGCAGAGGCCGAAATCGCTTCGGTGGCCGCCTTGACGGGGGCCGAGCCTGCCTTCACCTCTCCGTAGGCCACGGTGAGGTCGCCGCGTCCGATGAAGACGCCGTCCAGCCCCTCGACCGCCAGGATCTCGTCCAGCACCTCCAGCGCGTGCGGATCTTCGATCATCGCGATCACGGTGGCGCGGTTGTCCTGCTCGTCCAGATGCTGGGCGATGGTGCGGTCGCCGAAGTCACCGGCCCGGGTGGTCGAGGAATAGCCCCGCGTGCCGCCCCGGTAGCGGGCAGCGGCGACGACGGCGCGGGCCTTCTCGGCGCTGTCCACATGGGGCACCAGCACACCGTCGCCGCCGCAATCCAGCACCGACTGGATGCCCGCAGGATCGGCCGAGGGCACACGCACCAAACCGCCGATCCCATGGGCGCGGCAGGCCAGCAGGATATGGTCCGTGCTCTCGCGGTTCAGCGCGCCATGTTCCTCGTCGACGACGACGAAGTCGTAGCCGAGGCTGCCGAGGATCTCGGCGGGCATGGTCTGGGCGATCTTCAGGAAGCTGCCGATCAGCATCTGCCCCTCCCGGAAACGCTGGCGAAAGCCGGTCTGCTCTGATGGCATCATCTTCTCCTCGGGTCCTGTGCCTTTGGCTGCACCATCCGCAGGGCCCCTGTGCGCGGCAACGTGCGAGCCCCGCCGTTTCGCAGGGCGGAATGGTTGCGGGTTCGCGTTGAGAGGGGGCACTGTGGTGGGGAAAGTGTCTGCGCGTTCACCGCCACCGGGAGGAGGCCGCCGCCCGGGCACGGGCAGAGCGGCCGCGGGGCCATCGGACGCGGGCCGTGCCGAAGGGCATGGCCGGACCCAGAGAAGGAGGAAGGTCATGAACTTCAACGTCAAGGTCGCCCGGGCGGCCCTCTTTGCCGGAACGGCCCTGGTGGCCCTGCCGGCGCTGGCGCAGGAGGCAGAACTGCCGCCGCGCCTCGCGATGACGACCTATGACGTCGGCTCGTCCGGCTATGCCCAGGCCTTGGCCCTGGGCAAGGCGATCAGCGACGGCTACGGAATCAGCCTGCGCGTGCTGCCCGCAACCTCGGACGTGGCACGTCTGCTGCCGGTGAAACAGGGGCGTGTCGATTTCGCGCTGATCGGCTCTGAAGCCTACAACGCCTACGAGGGCACCGAGGCCTTCACCTCTCCCGAACTGGGGCCGCAGCGGATCGAGCTGCTGGCCGGGGCCAATTCTTCCAACTGCTTCACCCTCGCGCTGCAGGGCAACAGCGATATCGAGACGGTCGAGGATCTGCGCGGCAAGCGTCTGGGCTGGGTCGTCAGCTCTCCGGCGCTGCAGGGCAATGTCGAGGCCTTCCTGGCCTTCGGCGGGCTGACCTGGGAGGATGTCGAGAAGGTCGAAGTGGCCAGCTTCGGCGCGTCGTGGGAAGCTTTCCTGAACGGCCAGGTGGATGCGATCACCACGCTGTCGACCACCACCTTTGCCACCCAGGCCGCGGCCTCGCCGAGCGGGCTGAAGTGGCTGGCGCTGCCGAAAGAGGATGCCGAGGGCTGGGCCCGCCTACAGGAGATCAAGCCGCAGTTCTCGCCCCGCGTGGCGACCGTCGGTCCGAACATGTCCGCAGATGCTCCCGTGGAATGCGCCGGCTTCCCCTATCCGGTGGTCGTGACCTATGCCGACAAGGACGAGGACGTCGTCTACAACACCACCAAGGCATTGCAGGAGCAGTATGACGCCTACGCCGAGGCCGAAAGCGGTCTGGCCGGCTTCGCCGGGGATCGTCAGAACTTCCAGTGGGTCGTGCCCTACCACCCGGGTGCCGTGCGCTACTGGCAGGAAGCAGGTCTCTGGAGCGAGGCCGACGAGGCCCACAACCAGGCCCTGATTGCCCGCCAGGATGTGCTGAGCGCCGCCTGGGAAGCCCTGCCCGAGGCCGAGCGCGCCGAGGGCTGGCCCGCCGCCCGCGACAAGGCCCTCGCAGACGCCGGCTTCTGAGCCCGCGCGCAGGCGGGTCGGGTCCGATGTCCTCGGGCCCGACCCGGAACGCGAAAGCCCCGCCTGTTGCAAAGCAGGCGGGGCTTTCCTTTGCGTGGCCGTGGCCATGACTGGGGGGACCTCAGCCGGGTGACTGCGCGGCGGCGGCCTCGTCGAGCGCCAGTACGACCTTGCCGATCTGGGCATTGGCATCGAGGATGCGGTGCGCTTCGGCGACCTCGTGGAAGGGCAGGACCGCGTGCAGACGGGTGACGATCCGCCCGTCCTCCAGCAGCGGCCAGACCTGTGCCACCAGATCGCGGGCAATGGCCCCCTTGTAGTCGGCGGACCGGGGGCGCAGGGTCGAGCCGCAGAGGGTCTGGCGCCGGCGCACCAGCTGGCGGAAGTTGACCGCGCCCTCGGCGCCGAGGTGGCTGGCGATCAGCACCAGCCGCCCGTCCAGAGCCAGCAGGTCAAGCTGATGCTGCACATAGGGCCCTGCCTGGCCATCCAGGATCACGTCCATGCCTGCGTCGTCGGTCTGCGCCGTCAGCTCGGCCGCCCAGTCGCCGCGATAGTCCACCGCCGCCGCGCAGCCCAGATCCAGGCAGACCTGCCGCTTCTCGGCACTGCCGGCGGTGGCATAGACCGTGGCGCCGCGCAGGTGGCGGGCCATCTGCATCGCCGCCAGGCCAACACCGCTGGTGCCTCCCTGGATCAGCAGCCGTTCCCCCTGTGCCAGCCGGCCCAGCAGGAAGACGTTGTTCCAGGCGGTGAAGAAGACCTCGGGCAGCGAGGCGGCCTCGGCGAAGCTCAGCCCCCGGGGGATCGGCATGCATTGCAGCGCCGGGACGGTGCAGAACTCGGCGTAGCCGCCGCCATTGACCAGTGCGCAGACCGCATCGCCGGGGGCGAAGGCGGTGACGCCCTCGCCGGTTGCCTCGATCACCCCGGCGACGTCCAGCCCCGGCAAGTCCGAGGCCCCGGGCGGCGGCGGGTAGAGGCCCCGCCGCTGCTGGATGTCGGGCCGGTTGACCCCGGCGGCGATGGTGCGGATCAGGACCTCGCCCGGGGCAGGGGCTGGCCGCGGTCGCTCGGCCAGTTGCAGGACCTCGGGGCCGCCGGGTTCGCGGATCTCGATGACGTTCATCACGACGCGCTCCTCAGTGGATCCCGGCCTGAGCCGGCTGGCGGTTCTGCCAGGTGGCCAGGGCCAGGATCGGCAGGGCGACGACCATCGCCACGAGCACCAGGTCAAAGTCGCTCCAGCCGGGGATGATGCTCGCCGGCAGGGCGATCAGCACCGCCGAGAGGAAGAGCAGCAGCCGCAGCGGGAAGGCATAGGCCCGCCCCTGGAACAGCCGCCCGACCAGCGGCACGTAACCCTGGACCGAGCAGGCAAAGAGCGCGATGCCCACCACCGCCAGCGAGGTCGAGATCACCACCTGCATCGCCGTCCCCTGCAGCACCAGCGCGGGCTGGAAGGCGAAGAAGAACGGGATGAAGTAGATCACCGAACCGATCCGCATGGCCTCGAATCCGGTCTGCATCGGCGGCGTCTTTGCGATCGAGGCGGCGGCGAAGGCGCCGAGGGCCACGGGGGGCGTGATGAAGGACAGCATGCCCCAGTAGAAGATGAACATATGCACCGCCATCGGGTTCAGCCCGACCTGCACCAGCGCCGGCGCCAGCAGGATCGCCAGGAAGATGTAGGCCGCCGTCGAGGTCATGCCGACGCCCAGGATCAGCCCGGTCAGCGCGCCCATGACCAGCAGGAAGATGGCCGAGCCGTCCGCCAGCCGCAGCAGGTCGTTGACCAGGGTCGCCGCCACGCCGGTCATCGACAGGGCGCCGACGATCATGCCGACCGCCGCGAGGATCGCGACCAGGTTGGCAAAGAGCATGCCGAGGCTGTCGATGAACTCTCCCAGCTCCTTCCAGCCCCAGCGGGTCTTCCTGGACAGGACCTGGTTCAGCAGGATCAGCAGCGGGGTGGCATAGTAGGGGGCCAGGGCCTCGCGGCGCATCACCAGCAGCATGTAGATCAGCAGGGCGAAGACGAAGATGTAGTACCAGCCCTCCTTCAGGGTCTGGCGGATCGAGGGCAGCTCTTCCGCCGGCATGCCCTTGATGTCCTCCTTGCCGGCCATGGCGTCGATCTGCACGAAGAGGCCGAAGAAGTAGAGCGCCGAGGGGATGATCGCCGCCAGGGCAACGGTGCCGTAGGGCACGTTCATGAAGCTCGCCATGACGAAGGCCGTGGCGCCCATCACCGGGGGCATCAGCGTCCCGCCGGTCGAGGCGCAGGTCTCGACCCCCGCCGCGAAGGTGCCCTTGAAGCCGGTGCGCCGCATGGCGGGGATGGTCATCACACCGGTGGTCAGCACGTTGGTGATGACCGAGCCCGACATCGACCCCATCAGACCGGACGAGAAGATCGCCACCTTGGCAGGTCCGCCCCGCACTCGGCCCAGCAGGGCGAAGGACAGGTTCATGAAGAAGGCCCCGGCGCCGGTCTGCTGCAGCGCCGCGCCGAAGACGATGAAGCCGATGATCAGCCCGGCGAAGGTGCGCAGCGGGATGCCAAGGATGCTCTCGGACCCCATGGCGTGATAGGCCGCCGCGTAGGGGGCAGAGCTGCCGAAGCCGGAAATCGCGGTCGGCAGCATCTCTGTATAGAGCGGATAGAGCGACATCACCCCGACGATCAGCGCCAGCGGCAGGCCCCCGGCGCGGCGGCCTGCCTCCAGCACCAGGATCCACAGCGCGTAAGAGAACCAGACGGCGGTCTCGGGCGGGGCCATTTCCCAGCCGCGCAGGGTGATGTTCATCGCGTTGGTGAAGAAGTAGGCGCAGACCACCAGCGTGCTGGCCGAAAGCAGCCAGTCGTACCAGGCGATCCGCCCCGAGGCCGACTGCCCCGTGGCCGGGTAGACCAGGAAACCGACCGCCAGCGCCAGGGCCAGGATCGCGTAGTAGAACCGCATGTCGACCAGCGTGTAGCCGACCAGGAAGCCCAGGTTGAACGTCTGGTTCACCGCCAGCATCAGCATCAGCACGGCGGCCAGCCGCACGGCCCATTTGCCGATACCTGTCAGGTTGCGCGGCCCCGGTTCCCCGATGGCCGTGCCCTGTTCATCGGCCGGAGATCCCGCCCCGGCCTGTGCTTCGGCCCGCGCCCCGGAAGGCTGCTCTTGCATCTTGTCCATTCTATCCTCCCGTGCCCACCCGGGCACCTGCGCGAGTGATGCGCTCAGTTCAGCGGAATATCCACCAGCCGCGACGGGTTGTCCCGCACGAGTTGGCGCACCTCGTCGTCGGTGAAGCCAAGCGCAAGGCACAGCGCGATGGCCTGGCGCATGCCTTCGACCGGGGTGGGGTTGTCGACCTGGCCCAGGTCCGAGCCGATCGAGCTGTGCGCGACGCCCGCGGCACGGATGTCGGCCGCCAGCTCCTCCGGTTCGAAGACGTTGAAGCGGCTGTCGATGTAGAGGCAGGCGGATTGCTCGATCAGCGCGCCATAGGTCTGGGCGATCTCGCGGATGTCGTCATGGGTGAAGTGCAGCCCGTACATCGGGTGATTGACGATCAGCCGCTTCACGCCGCGGGCCTTGGCCTCTTCGAACAGCTTCCAGATCTCCCAGACGTGCAGGTGCCCCGAGGACAGGATGGCGTCGAACTCGGCGATGCTGTCGAGGATCTCCTTCACCGGGTCGATGATGGTGCCGTGGTCATCCAGCACCGTCAGAAGTTTCGGCGCCCGCAGTTGGACCTTGGCGGCCAGCCGCGTCTTGCGGAAGTTGGTGCGGATGTGGTTGGCGGAATGGGCCGTCGGCATCCAGATCATCCGGGCGCCGTGCTTCAGGATCGAATCGACCACCGCCGGGTTGAAGCCACCGGTGGAATTGTTCAGCACCAGCCCGCCGAACATCGCGACATCGAGGTGGCCCAGGGTGCGTTCCATGATCGGGATGATCGGCGAGACCGAGTAGTGGTGATCCTTGAACAGGATGCCCTTCATGCCGGCCTCGGCGGCCTGTTCCACGGCCTGGAAGTGGTCCACCTGGCGTTCCATGATCGAGGGGCCGGAATGGACATGCAGATCCACCGCGCCCTGCATCAGCGCATCCACGCGCTGGCTGTCGATCCCTGCAATCATCTCGCGCACCCTGGCGCGCCGCTCTTCGGTTCCCATGGGGACCTCCCTTGTCTGGCAAACTGTCTGGCAAACTCCGGCCCGCTGGCCCGGTGTGGCTGCGACACTTACGTTGACAGGGCGGGCTCTCAACGTATGGATGGGGGTGTTTCGGCAGGCGGAACGGAGGGAGCATGGGGATCAGGTCGATAGAGCGCGCTCTGGACGTGCTGGAAGAGTTGAACCGGCATCCGGTCTCGACCATCGCCGCGCTGCACCGCGCCACGGGGCTGCCCAAGCCGACGCTGGTGCGAATCCTGCAGACGCTGGAGGAGAAGGGCTATGTCGACAACGACCCGCGCCTGGGCGGCTACCAGGTGACGGCCCAGGTCGCCTCGCTCTCGGGTGGGTACCACAATGAGCCGATGGTGGTCGAGGCGGGACGCCCCTGGGCGGTGGCGCTGACCCGACAGCACCAGTGGCCGATCTCGATCGCGCTCTGCGAGAACGCCTCGATCATCGTGCGTTTCTCGACGATCCCCGACAGTGCCATCTCGCCCTTTCACCGCACGGTGAACATGCGCCTTCCGATCCTGACGCGCGGGCTGGGGCGGGCCTATTTCGCCTTCGCGCCACAGGATGAACAGGACCTGATCGTGTCGATCCTGCAGCGCTCGGACGGTCCCGAGGACGCCGTGTCCCAGTCTCCGGCGAAGGTCGCGGCGATGGTGGCAGAGGTGCGGTCGCAAGGCTATGCGACCCGCCCCGAAGAGGTCAGCCCGAAGAACTCGGACACCATCGCGGTGCCGGTCTTCAGCCCGGCGGGGCGGGTCATCGCCAGCCTCGGGATGACCTACTTCCGCTCGGCCTTTCCCAATGTCCGGACCGCGACGGCGCGCTATGCGCCGCTGCTGAAGAAGGCCTCGGCCGAGATCACCGTCGACCTCGAGCGCCTGGCCAGGGCCACCGGCGGGGCCGAGCCCGAGGGACCTGCGCAGCCCGGAGCATGAGGGGGCGGGTCTAGCCCCGGATCTGCTTCACCGCCGCGACCGAGGCTCCGGCCAGCAGGGCCAGGTCGGAGGGGCCGGTCACCATGTCCCAGCCTCGCCCGGCCATCTGCGCCGCATGCCCGGCGGTCAGGTTATGCACGGCGGCGAAACGTCCTGCCTGCTGAACCGTATCGCGGATGCCGTCGACGGCGGCGATCACGGTCGGGTCGGTCGGCTCGCCCGTGGGCTGGCCGGTCATCGTCAGGCTGAGGTCGGCAGGGCCGACGTAGACCCCCGAGATGCCCTCGACCGCCAGGATCTCGGGCAGGGCGGCCAGCGCCTCGCGGGTCTCGATCATCGCCAGCACAAGCAGGTTGTCCGAGGCGTCCTGCCAGTAGTCCGCGCCATGGGCCACGCGGGCCCGGACCGGGCCGTAGCTGCGCTCGCCAAGGGGGGCATAGTGGGTGGCGCGTGCCAGGGCGCGGGCGTCTTCGGCCGAGTTGATCATCGGGCAGATGATCCCCTCGAAGCCGTCATCCAGCAAGCGCGAGATCATCGCCATGTCGTTCCAGGCCGGGCGGGCCAGCAGCGGCAACTCGAGGCCCGAGGCCGCGCGGGCCAGGGCGCGGGCCTGGGTCAGGTCGATCTGCCCGTGCTGCAGGTCCAGTGTCAGGCAGTCCCAGCCATGGCCGGCGATGGCCTCCAGCACGGCAGGTTCGGGCGTCATCATCCAGCCGTTGACCAGGGGGCGGCCGGCGGCGCGGGCCTCGGCCAGGGCATGGGAGAGACGGCGGCTCATGGCGCCACCTCCTCGAAGCCGAAGAGCCGCGCCGGGTTGTCGACCAGGATCTGGCGACGCAGCGCCTCGTCGGGGACGTAGCGGTAGAACAGCTCAAGCAGGTCGGCATCGTTGGGCGGCGCGTTCTTCGAGACCGGGTGCGGCCAGTCGGTGGCCCAGACGCAGCGCTCGGGCGCGTGTTCCACCAGGGCCTGCGCCAGTGGCACCACGTCGTCATAGGGCGCGCCGGTGGCCGAGATCTTCTCGCCCAGGGACAGCATCACCCAGACGTTGCCCCGGTCGAGCTGCTTCTTCAGCGCCGTGATGTTGACGTCGTTGACCCCCTTCGAGGCATCGGCGCGGCCCATGTGGTCGATCAGGATCGGGATGTCGACGCCTGACAGTTTGTCGACATGCTGGGCGATGCCGGTCTGTTCGGGCTGCACCTTCATGTACCAGCCCATGTCGCGCAGGGTGTCGACGGCGGCCCTGAAGTCGGCATCGCTCAGCACCGCGCCGAGGGCCTGGCGAAAGCTGAAGCGGGCGCCGTTGATCCCCGCGTCGTCGAGCTGGCGCAGGTAGGCCGCGTCCTTCTCGGCGAAGACCAGGGCATTGGCGCAGCCCTTGTAGTTCGGGCCCATGGCCTTCAGACCGTCCAGCACCACGGCATGATCGGCGCCGTAGGTCGTGGTCTGCACGATGATCCCGCGCGAGATGCCGAGCTGTTCATGCACATGGCGGGCCCGGTCCCAGGTGGCCGAGGGCATCTGGTAGGCGGCGCCGGGACGGGTGGGGTAGGTCTCGGGGTCGCCAAGGACGTGGAACTGGCTGTCGCAGGTGCCCTTGGGCGGCAGCACCGAGGGGCGGCGCGGGGTCGGGTTGAACGGGTGGTAATCGACCATGGTCTGATGCCTTCTCAGGGGGCCGCGTAGGCGGTGACGTTGCATTGAATGAGCTTGCCGTTGTCCAGATCGGCCTGCATGGCCTGGCGCACGGGTCGGTTGTCGGGATCGGGGAACATGGCCTCCCATTCGCGGTTGAGCGGGCCGCGCTGCGAGCGGTCCAGCAGCAGCACATCCAGCTTCAGCACGTGCTCGGGGCCCATGCCGGCGGCCTCAAGGATGGCCCTCAGGTGGACGAACATCAGCCGGGTCTGGTCCTCCAGCCCCTCGGCGGCCTTGCCTGTGGCGGGGTCAAGCCCGTAGACGATCCCGGTGCTCAGCAGCCCATTGATGACGCAGGCCGCCGGGATCGGGTTCTTGTGAGAGAAGCCGTCCAGGTAGATGCTTTGGCGGTGTCCCATCTGATGCTCCTCAGGTGAAATGGCACGACACGGTGCCAAGGGGCCCGTAGTCGGCGGTGAAGGTGTCGCCCCGGCGTGCGTCGATCGGGCGGATGAACGACCCCGAAAGGATGACCTGCCCCTTCTTCAGGGTGACGCCCCAGGGGGCGAGGCGATTGGCCAGCCAGGCGATGCCGTTGGCGGGGTGGTTCAGGACGCCGGCGGCCAGTCCGGTCTCTTCGACGATGCCGTTGCGCAGGGTGACGACCCCGGCGCGGCGCAGGTCCAGGTCCATGGGCCGCACCGTCAGGCCGCCGCAGATGATCGCGCTGTTGGCGGCATTGTCGGCCACCGTGTCCAGCACCGTGCGCCGCCGTCCGCTGTCGGGGTCGATGCGCCGGATGCGCGCGTCCAGCAGCTCCAGAGCCGGAGTGATCCAGGCGGTGGCGTCCAGCACGTCGTGCAGCGTGCAATCGGGGCCCGAGAGGTCCTCGGCCAGCACGAAGGCCAGTTCGGCCTCGATCCGGGGTTCGATCAGGCGGCCCGTGTCGATCTGCGCGGCATCTTCCAGGAACATGTCGTCGGTCAGGAAACCGTAGTCGGGCGTGTCGATGCCGACCGCCTGCTGCATGGCGCGCGAGGTCAGGCCGATCTTGTGGCCGCGCAGGGTCAGCCCCCGGTCCTGCTTCAACTGAAGCCAGGCGTTCTGGATGGCGTAGCTGTCGGCCATCTGCAAATCGGGGTAGGCCAGTGAAAGCTGGGCGATCTGGGTCGCCTGCTGCTCGGCCTGGTCCAGCTGGCGGGCGATCTGGGCAACAAGGCCAGCGTCAAGCATCGCGCACCTCCTGGTCGGCCACCCCGTTGGAGAGCGTGCCGATGCCCGAGACCTCGATCTCGACCAGGTCGCCGGGCTTCAGCCAGACGGGCGGATCGAAGCGGACACCGGCGCCGGTCGGCGTGCCGGTGACGATGATGTCGCCGGGCGAGAGCGTGGCGAAGCTGGACAGGTAGGCGATCAGCGCGTCGAAGGGGAACATCAGGTTGGCGGTGGTGTCGCTCTGGCGCAGCGCGCCGTTGACGCGGGTCTGCAGGGTGATCTCGCTGCCCGGGTCCAGTTCGTCGGCGGTGACGATCCAGGGGCCGATCGCGCCCGAACGGTCGAAGTTCTTGCCCTGGGTGACGTTGAACTTGCCGTGGCGCAGCCAGTCGCGGACGGTGCCCTCGTTGCAGATGGTCAGTCCGAAGATGTGGTCATGGGCGCTCTCGCGCGGGATATCACGCCCGCCCTTGCCGATGACCAGGGCGATCTCGCCCTCGTAGTCCAGCTGTTCGGACACCCGGGGCCGTTCCAGCGGCACGCCATGGCCGACGAAGGACTGGCGCGAACGCACGAAAAGCGAGGGGTACTTCGGCAGCTCCGAGCCGTCCTTGTACTCGGCGTTGCGGTTGCCGTAGTTGACGCCGATGCACCAGATCTTCTCGGGGTTGGCGACCGGCAGGGCAAAGGTCACCTCCGAGGGCGACAGGACGGGAACCTCGGGCAGCGCCCGTGCGGCGGCAAGGG
>NZ_AFPM01000072.1 GCF_000220565.1 Oceanicola sp. S124
AGCCGGATGCGGGTCGGCTGCGGCTCGGCCACCATCGGCATGTTCGCCACCCAGTGGCAGGGCCATGTCGACGAGGTCGTGGTGGTCGACGACCATATCACCGGCGTCGTCTCGGAACACCAGGCCGGCAAGGAGATCGGCTGGCCGGATACCGGCATCCGGATCAAGGGCCGCCGCTCGACCCCCGGGCGCTATTTCCAGGTCGCCGAACCGGGGCTGGGCTGGGGCGGCACCAATATCGAGGACCCGCTGACCATCCTCGGCGACTGGCAGGAAAAGAAGGGCGCCCGCCCCGGGCTGAGCCTGCTGATGGTCTCGACCACGGGGGAACACGCCGGATATTACGTTCTGGATCAGGATCTTGTGCCGCAACCGGCGCCGATGCCCGAGGCGCTGGAGGCCTCGGTCCGGCTGATCGAGGAAAACTGCGAACCGGCGCTTTGCACGGTGATGTTCTGTGCCGGGGCCGGGGGCTCTCTGCGCTCCGGCGTGACGAAGAACCCGGTGCGGCTGACCCGCGCGGTGCAGTCCGGTGAGGCGCGGGTGACGCTTGGCGGGGCCGAGGCCTTCCTCTGGCCCGGCGGCGGCATCACGGTGATGGTCGACGTGCTGGCCATGCCGGCGCAAAGCTTCGGCTACGTGCCCACGCCCGCCCTTGTCGCGCCGCTGGAGTTCACCATGCCACGCGATCTCTACGTCGGGCTGGGGGGGCATGACGGCGCGATCCGCCCCCTGCGCGAGGTGCTCGAGAACGGCGGCGCCTATCACAACCCCTTCCGCGCGCTCGGCGCCGAGGCGGGCGGGGCTGCCGTCACCGCCTTCCCCGCGCCGGCGAAGAAGGCGGGCTGATGCAGGCGGTGCTGATGCCCGACGGGGTGCGCCTGCACCTGAATGACGGGCCGATCGACCTGATCGTCTTTGCCGAGAGGGACCGCCGGGCCGCCTATGACGCCGCCTGCGCGCGGTTCGAGGGCCTGCTGCAGGAACTGGTCGACGAGTTGGGCGAGCTGCGCCGCGAGGGGGGGCAGCCCCGGGGGCCGGTCGGCCGCCGCATGGCCGCTGCCACCGCCCCTCATGCGCCCGACTTCATCACCCCCATGGCCGCCGTCGCCGGCGCCGTTGCCGAAGAGATCCTCTCGGTGATGGGCGAGGCCGCGCCCGAGGGCAAGCAATGGGTCAACAATGGCGGCGACATCGCCTGGCGTCCGGGCGGCCAGCCGATGCGGCTGGCGATGCCGGGCGGCACGGTCGAGATCCCGCCAGAAACCCCGTTTCGCGGCTGCGCGACCTCGGGGCGGGGTGGGCGCAGCCATTCGCTGGGGATCGCGGACACGGTGACCGTCCTGGCCTCGGGGGCGGCTGCGGCCGATGCCGCCGCGACGATGATCGCCAACCGGGTCGACCTGCCCGGGCATCCTGCGGTGCGCCGCCAGCCCGCCTGCGCGCTGTCGCCCGACAGCGACCTGGGCGACCGCCTGGTGACCGTTGACCTGGGGCCGATCACACCCGAAGAAGCTGTCGAGGCACTTGAGCGGGGCGCGCTGCATGCCGAAGCGCTGCTCGGGCGCGGGCTGATCGGCGCCGCCCAGCTCTGGCTCGCAGGGCAGGGGCGCATGGTGGCGCCCCGGCTGCCCGATCCGGCGATGGTCGAGACCGTCGTGGCACGGGCGCGGGCAGAGATGGGGCGGGCGGATCAGACAGCGGGTCCGGTCGGGTCGGGGGCCAGCGTGGCGGGCTGAAAAGTGAGCCAGAGCGACGGGCCGGGTCACGGGGCCGCACCCAGAGCCAGTTGACCGGCCGCAGTGAGTGGGCAGATTGCAGGGGCCAGGCAAGGGGCTGAGTGCCCGGGGCAATACTGGCCCGACCATTGCCTGATCGGGATCCGTTCACGGGCCCGATCGCTTGTCGGGCCGCTCATGGCAGCGATCTCTGGGGCCACCCCGGGGGCGGGACAGGGCTTCGGCGCGACCTCTGTCGCGCCTGCGCAACGACCGGGGAGGACCCCGGCAGGAACTGGACGATCAGCCCCGGCGCGTGCCTGGGCGCAACACACAGGAGGGGCAGATGGCCGAATTCACCCTGCGCAAGACGCAGATCATCCTTGAGGAAATCCACCACGACGGCGGTCCCGTGGCCGAGGTCCCGCGCTTGCGCGGCGCCGTGCTGGCCCTGGTCAGGAACCCCTATGCCGGGGTCTATCAGGCCGACCTGACCCAGGCGCTGGAAGACCTGAAGCCCCTGGGCCTGATGATGGCGCAGAAGCTGGTCGATGCCATGGGCGGTGCCGAGGGCATCGATTCCTACGGCAAGGGCGGCATCGCGGGCGAGGCCGGAGAGCTGGAGCACGCCGCGCTCTGGCACGTCGCCGGCGGCTATTCGATGCGCGAAGTGCTGGGCGAATCCCTCGCCATCGTGCCCTCGTCGAAGAAGCAGGGCGGACCGGGCACCCGGCTGGATGTGCCCATGGGCCACACCAATGCCGCCTATGTGCGCTCGCATTTCGATGCGATGGAGGTCGGTCTGCCGGAAGGCCCCCGCGCGGATGAGCTGCTCTATGTGCTGACCATGGCCAAGGGCCCCCGCGTCCATGCCCGCCTCGGTGGGCTGGCCGCCGACCAGATCAGCAAGTTCGACGGCCTGCGCTGACTTTGCAAACCAGTCCGCGCGCGTTTGCAAATGCGCGCGCGGCCCCGATCGGCTTTGCATAAGGCCCGCAAGGGTTTTGCAAACCGGCCCATATCATCACCAGGCGAAAAATACTCCCGCCGGAGGCGATCGAAGCGTGACGCCGGCCTAGCCCTCGCCGATCTCGCGATCCATGGTCCGCAGCAGCGCGGTCACCAGCTCCAGCTTCGGGGTGGCGATCCCGTGGCTGCGCGCGACCGAAAGCGTGGCCCCGAAGATCGGCTCGATCTCCATCGGGCGGCCCTTTTCGAGGTCCTGCAATGTCGAGGGCTTGAAGGCGGCTCCGTCGCGGGCGCGGGCAATGCGGCTGGCGGGATCTTCCAGCAGCTCGGCCTTCTCGGCGTGGGCGATCTCGGCCACCTCCTGCATGATCTCGCGGGTCAGCTCTGCCAGCTCTGGCACCTGAAGCATCCGGTTCATCGGCGCCCTCGACAAGGCACAGACGGAATTGAAGCCGCAGTTTGCGTAAAGCTTTGAGAACAGGGCATTCTGCAGGGGTTGAGTTTGCCGGATCTGCAAGCCTGAGGCGCTGAGCAGCGCGGCAATACGATCAACATCGGCCCTGTCCTGCCCGGGCAGGCGCCCGATGTCGAGATAGCCCGGCACGCCCAGGTCGATCAGCCCAGGCTCGGGCACCGAGGCGCCCATGACGGCAATGCAGCCGATGGCCCGCTCGGGTCCGATGGCTTTCCACAGCACGCCGCCGGGATCGACCTCTTCCGCGCCCTTCATGCCGCCCTTGCCGTCCGCGATCGGATACCACCAGGGCACCCCGTTCACCACCGGCAGGATGCGGCCATGGGGCGCCAGCAGCCCGGCCAGCGCCTCGGCCATGGGCGGCACCTGGTGCCCCTTCAGGGCGGTGATCACCAGATCCTGCGGGGGCAGGCCGGTGGGATCGTCGGTGGCTACCACGGGATGGCACCACTCGGCCGCGGCGCTGCGGAACCGCAGGCCGTTCTCGCGGATCGCTGCCAGATGGGCCCCGCGCGCGATGACCGAGACCGAGGCGATGCCCGCTTCGGGGCCCGCCGCGGCAAGATGTGCCGCAATGGTGCCGCCGATGGCTCCGGCGCCGACGACGCAGACGGAAAGCGGGCCTTCGGGCAGGGGCGGCAGCAGCGGGGTCATGGCGTCATCCTTCTGAAATCTCTGCCAAAGTCGTCGCATCTTGCCGCAGCGGGGGCAAGGCCGCAGGACGCGTGCTTGCGCAATGTCTTGACATGTCACCCTTCAGCGCGGATTTACGGGGGGCTTTCGCTCGGATGTTGCGACATCGGGGCGCGAAAGCCGCAATCCGGCCCCGCGGGGCCCCAGGAGAGGACAGGGCAATGCTCGGGAAGCGATGGCAGTGGCAGCCGCTTTCCTGGCGATGGTGACACCATCGCCCCGTTGACCCTTTCCCCGATCCAGGCGGCCCGCCCCGGATGGCATCAGCAAGCCCTTCAGCCTGCCGCCCCTGCCAAGAGACATTGACATGACTGATCTTACCTTCCGAACCAAGGGGGGCGTGGCCGTCACCCGGCGTGAGATGCGCGGTACCTATCCCACGGATACCGAGGCTCTGGCCCGGCGGCTCGACTCCCATCATGGCGTATTGCTTTCGTCCAATTACGAGTACCCCGGGCGCTACACCCGCTGGGATTTCGGCTTCTCCGAGCCGCCGATCCTGGTCGAGGCGCGCGGGCGCCAGATGCGTATCGCGGCGCTGAACGGGCGCGGCGAAGTGCTGCTCAAGATCATCGCGCCGGCGCTGGAAGGCCTCGATGCGGTGGCGGAAAGCCAGGTCGGCGACAGGGAGATCACCCTGCAGATCCGTGCCCCCGGGCGGGTGAGCAGCGAGGAAGAGCGCTCGCGTGCGCCTTCTGTCTTCTCGGTGCTGCGGGCGCTGGTGGACCTGTTCTTCACCGACGAGGACGGGCACCTGGGCCTCTATGGCGCCTTCGGCTACGACCTGGCCTTCCAGTTCGAACCCATTGAGTTTTCGCGCGAACGTCCCGAGGATCAGCGCGACCTGGTGCTTTTCCTGGCCGATGACATCATCGTCAGCGACCACTATTCCACCTCGACCATGCGTTACTGCTACGAGTTCTCGGCGGGCGATCTGAGCACCGAGGGCCTGGCCGGTGGCACGGCGGCCTCGCCCTTCGTCAAAGGCCGCGAGGACCTGCCGCGGGGCGACCATGTGCCGGGGGAATACGCCAAGCTGGTGGTGGCCGCGAAGGAGAGCTTCCGCAAGGGCGACCTCTTCGAGGTGGTGCCGGGCCAGGTCTTCTACGAGCCCTGCAAGGACAGCCCCTCGGCGATCTACGAGCGTCTGAAGAAGATCAACCCCGCTCCTTTCGGCTTCATCATGAACCTGGGCGAGCAGGAATACCTGGTCGGCGCTTCGCCCGAGATGTTCGTGCGCGTGACGGGTCGCCGGGTCGAAACCTGCCCGATCTCGGGCACCATCAAGCGCGGCCGTGATGCCATCGAGGACAGCGAGCAGATCCTGACCCTGCTGCAGTCCAAGAAGGACGAGAGCGAGCTGACCATGTGCTCGGATGTCGACCGCAACGACAAGAGCCGGGTGTGCGAGCCGGGCACCGTGCGGGTGATCGGGCGTCGCCAGATCGAGATGTACTCGCGGCTGATCCACACGGTCGACCACATCGAGGGGCGCCTGCGCGAGGGCATGGACAGCATGGACGCCTTCCTGTCGCACACCTGGGCGGTGACGGTGACCGGCGCGCCCAAGCTCTGGGCGATGCGTTTCATCGAGAAGCACGAGAAATCGACCCGCAAATGGTATGGCGGCGCCGTCGGTGCGGTGCAGTTCAACGGCGACATGAACACCGGCCTGACCCTGCGCACCATCCGCATCAAGGACGGGGTTGCCGAGGTCCGGGCCGGGGCCACGCTGTTGAATGACAGCGATCCGGATGCGGAAGAGGCCGAGACCGAATTGAAAGCCAGCGCAATGCGGGCCGCAATTCGCGGCGATCATGGCGACAATGAAGCCGCGGGCCATGGCACCCGGCTGAAACGCGGGCTGGGCCGGCGTATCCTGCTGGTCGATCACGAGGACTCCTTTGTCCATACGTTGGCGAATTATTTCCGCCAGACCGGGGCGGTCGTGATGACGACCCGCACGCCGGTTGCCGAGGAATTGTTCGAGGAATTCGCGCCGGATCTGGTGGTTCTTTCGCCCGGCCCAGGCAGTCCGAAGGACTTTGATACCTCGGATACGATCCGCAAGACGCTCGATCGCGGGCTGGCGCTATTTGGCGTCTGCCTCGGGCTGCAATCCATTTGCGAACACAGTGGCGCTGAATTGCGTCAGCTGGACGAGCCAATGCACGGCAAGCCCTCCCGGATTAAGATCTGCGATCCCGGAATTGTCTTCGACGGCCTTGGCGACGATGTGACTATCGGGCGCTATCACTCTCTCTACGCGCACGAAGACAGCCTGCCGCCCGAGTTGCGCGTCACCGCGCGGACATCGGATGGCATTGTCATGGGGATCGAACATCGCGATCTGCCGATTGCGGCGGTCCAGTTCCACCCGGAATCCATCATGTCCCTCGGGCAGGATGCCGGGATGAAAATGATCGAGAATGTCGTCGAGCGTCTGGGAGTGAATAACAAATAGGCGTCTGGCGCTCATTAGCGTCTGATGGGCTTTCACGAATAATTGTATCAACGCCGGGCAGGGAAACCTGCTCGGCGTTTTTTTGCCTGAATGCCTTGCCAGTTGAATTTCAAGACACTTGTTGTTCTTCCGGGGTCATGGGACCAATGACCGTGTAATGACTATATTAGTCATTGTGGTTGCTCATTCCATTGCGGGTGGTATAGGGACGTAATGCGGGGGTACGCAAAACCATCCCGAAGAGTAAAGGACGTATGATTATGTTGGACATCGACCTGGACGATCTGTCCCTTGGTGATCTTAAGAAGCTGCAAACGCAGGTTTCCACTGCAATCAAGACCTACGAAGATCGACAACGTAAAGCCGCGTTGGTCGAGCTTGAGGCAAAGGCGGCAGAAATGGGATTCAGCCTGTCCGAGCTGACTGGCCAGGGCGGTCGCAAGGCGAAGGTCAATCCGCCGAAGTACCGCAATTCCGCTGATGCAACCCAGACCTGGAGCGGTCGCGGCCGCCAGCCGGCCTGGATCAAGGACGCTCTTGCACGCGGTGAGTCGCTGGATCAGTTCCTGATTATCAAGTGATGACCACGGAAGGGCGGTGGATCGTCGGGATCCACCGCCTTTTCGCTGCACGGATCGTGCAGGACAGGGGCCCCGGGGCCCCTTTTGCGTGCCGGGCCCATCTCCCTCGGCAATTGTCCCCCTTGATTTGCGACTTTGCCTAAAAACTGGACGGATTTCGCAGAGGGCTATGGTGCTTGATGACTTTCTTTCGTCCTTTAAATTTTACCATTTGATAAAATTTGAATTCATGTCACGCTTGGATATGGCAAGCTGACCCAAGGGGCGTCGACGGAACCCTGATCGCCATGGCCTTGGCTGGCCTTCGATCTTGGAAGGATGTTCGGTCGCAGCGATCTCCAGGGCATCGGCTGCGAAAGCTGAAAGCTTGCCTGAGATTGCCGGGGGGGGCGCGTCGCGATCGCGTGACGATGACGATCGACGATCCCGGTACGACGAGGTGCCCCCTGTGTCCGGGGCGAGCGGCTGGGACGACTTGGAATAACAGCGGGTTCTGATCCCCACCCGTGAGGGGCCCGCGAAGGCGCCGCCGACCCATGGCGGCGCCTTCATTTTCCTGCCGGCTGTTTCCGCCCGGCAGGGGGCTTCCGGTCCATTTACCTGCCACGGAAGCTACCTTCCGACTCGTGATTGATCCCCGGGGCTTGTCCTTTTGCCGCCAGTCGGCTTTTCAGGGCCTATGACGGATCTTCTGATACTGGACGGCGTGCTCAGCGACCGTGGCTCGAAATATGCGGTGGCGGGCGGGCCCGTGGCCAGCCGTGCCGAGGCCGAAGCCTTGCTCAAGGCGCTGAAGCGGAAGAAGAAGTTCGCCAAGGCCACGCATAACACCTGGGCCCTGCTGTTGCCGGGCGAGCCGGTCAAGGTCGATGACGGCGAGGCCGGGGCCGGCATGGTGATCCTGCGGATGCTTGAACGGGCTGGCCTGGAAGGGCATGTGATCGTCGTCACCCGCTGGTTCGGCGGCACCCATCTGGGCGGTGACCGCTTTCGCCACGTGCAAAGCTGCGTGCGCGCCTACATGGATCATATCGGCATCGTGCCGGAGGGTTAGGGCGTCAGCAGCCGGGTGAAAAGCGTCGTCAGATAGGCCTCGGCCGCGGGGTAGGGGTTGTCATGGCCCGCCCCAAGAACCGCATGCACCTGTACGTCGAAATCCGCGTAGTGCTGGGTCAGAGACCAGATCGAGAAGATCAGGTGATGGGGGTCCGAAGGCGCCAGTCGGCCATCTGCCATCCAGCCCGCGATCAGGCCTGCCTTCTCGTCCACCAAGTCCTTCAACTCGGTCTCGAGCATGTCCAGGATCCGGGGGGCGCCCTGCAGGATCTCATTGGCGAAAAGCCGGCTTTCGCGGGGATGGTCGCGACTCATCTCCAGCTTGCGGCGCATGTAGGTCAGGATCTCGTCCAGCGGATCGCCATCTTCGCGCATGGCACGCAGGGGGGCCAGCCAGGTGTCCATCAGCATCGACAGCAGGTGCTGGTGAATCGCCTCTTTCGAGGGGAAGTAATAAAGCAGATTGGGCTTGGACAGATTCGCCTCACGAGCGATCTGGTCGACGGTAGAGCCGCGGAACCCGTGCGCCGAGAAGCCGAAAGCGCAGCCTCGGAGATCAGGGCGATATTCTTGCGCTGGATCCGCGTGCGCGCGACGGGCTTGGTCATCGGGTCGTCTGCTCCCCAGGCGCTTCACGCGCCTCTCTTGCCATTCGGATGGGCGTCTGGCCCGGGTTTCGATTTTTGACCGCGCGGACAGAGAAGTCCAGCGATCATCGAATAGGCAGAGCCGCGGGTAGGCCCTCTGTTCGATCCGGCGGCGGATGGCGTTTTCTTGACTGGTCACCGGGCTCTGCTAGCCTCGCCTTTGACCAAAAGGTCAAAAGGAATGCAGCAAGCTTTGGAGGCAAGACCATGCCCGCACCCGGAGAAAACCTTAAGATCAACGGGGAGAGGCTGTGGGACAGCCTCATGGAGATGGCGCAGATCGGGCCCGGCGTGGCGGGGGGCAACAACCGCCAGACCCTGACCGATGCCGATGGCGAGGGCCGCGCGCTGTTCCAGAGCTGGTGCGAGGCGGCGGGCTGTTCCATGGGGATCGACACCATGGGCAACATGTTCGCGACGCGGCCCGGCACCGACCCCGAGGCGCAGCCGGTCTACATGGGCAGCCACCTCGATACCCAGCCGACGGGGGGCAAGTATGACGGTGTGCTTGGCGTTCTTGGCGCGCTGGAAGTGATCCGCACGCTGAACGACCTGGACGTGAAGACGAAGCATCCGATCGTGGTCACCAACTGGACCAATGAAGAGGGCACCCGCTATGCGCCGGCCATGCTCTCTTCTGGTGTCTTCGCCGGGGTGCATACCGAGGACTGGGCAAAGGACCGCGTCGATGCCGAGGGCAAGCGCTTTGGCGACGAGCTGAAGCGCATTGGCTGGGAAGGCGACGAACCCGTCGGCGCCCGCAAGATGCACGCCATGTTCGAGCTGCACATCGAGCAGGGCCCGATCCTGGAAGCCGAGGGCAAGGACGTGGGCATCGTGACCCATGGCCAGGGGCTCAGCTGGACGCAGGTGACGATCACCGGCAAGGACGCGCACACCGGCTCGACCCCGATGCCGATGCGCAAGAATGCCGGCCTGGGGATGGCCAAGGTGCTGCAACTGGTCGACGAGATCGCCTGGTCGCATGCCCCGCATGCGGTCGGCGCGGCGGGTCACATCGACGTCTACCCCAACTCGCGCAACGTGATCCCCGGCAAGGTGGTCTTCACCGTCGACTTTCGCAGCCCCGAGCTGTCGGTGATCCAGGACATGGAGGCCCGCCTAAAGGATGGCGCGCAGAAGATCTGCGACGAGATGGGCCTGTCTGTCGAATTCGAGAAGGTCGGCGGCTTCGATCCGGTGAAGTTCGACGAGACCCTCGTGGGGCGCCTGCGCGACGCCTCCGAGCGTCTGGGCTACAGCCACCGCGACATCATCTCGGGGGCCGGGCATGATGCCTGCTGGATCAACCAGGTGGCGCCGACCGCCATGGTCATGTGCCCCTGCGTCGATGGGCTGAGCCATAACGAGGCGGAAGAGATCAGCAAGGAATGGGCCACGGCCGGGGCCGATGTTCTCTTGCATGCGGTGCTGGAAACCGCTGAAATCGTGGAATGATAAAAGGGGGGGCTCAGCCCCCGCCCGCGTCACAAGGCGCGGAAAACCCCGGAAAATGTCCAGACAGGAACCGGGGCAAAACAGGGAGACTACTATGATCAAGGTGATCAAGGGCGGCACCGTGGTGACCGCAGACCGTCAGTGGAAGGCCGATATCGCCATCGACGGCGAAACCATCAAGGAGATCGGCGAGAACCTGAAGGGCGATGAATATATCGACGCCGAAGGGGCTTACGTGATCCCGGGCGGCATCGATCCGCATACCCACCTGGAAATGCCCTTCATGGGCACCACCGCCGCCGAGACCTTCGAGACCGGCACCTGGGCGGCGGCCTGTGGTGGCACCACGATGCTGATCGACTTCTGCCTGCCCGGCGCCGACGGCTCGATCAAGAACGCGATCCAGGAATGGCACCGCAAGTCGGCGCCGCAGATCTGTTCCGACATCGGCTATCACATGGCAATCACCGGCTGGAACGAGCAGATCTTCGAGGAAATGAAGGATGCCGTCGATGCGGGCGTCAATTCCTTCAAGCATTTCATGGCCTACAAGGGCGCGCTGATGGTCGAGGACGACGAGATGTTCGCCTCGTTCACCCGCTGCAAGGAACTGGGTGCGCTGCCGATGGTTCACGCCGAGAACGGCGATCTTGTCGACCTGATGCAGAAGAAATTCCTCGCCGAGGGCAAGACCGGGCCGGAATGGCACGCCCGCTCCCGCCCGCCCGAGTTCGAGGGCGAGGCCGCCAACCGCGCCATCACCATCGCCGATGCCGCCGGCGTGCCTCTCTATATCGTGCACGTCTCCTGCGAGCAGGCCCATGAGGCGATCCGCCGGGCCCGCCAGAAGGGCATGCGCGTCTACGGCGAGCCGCTGGCGCAGTTCCTGACGCTGGATGATGACGAATATCTCAGCAAGGACTGGCTGCATTCGGCGCGCCGCGTGATGTCGCCGCCCTTCCGTGGCAAGGAACACCAGGACGGTCTTTGGGCCGGTCTGCAATCGGGCTCGTTGCAGGTCGTGGCGACGGACCATGCCGCCTTCAGCTCTGATCAGAAGAAGATGGGGCTTGAGGACTTCACCAAGATTCCCAATGGGACCAACGGTTTGGAAGAACGCCTCGCGGTCCTCTGGACCGCCGGTGTCGAGACCGGGCGCCTGACGCCCGAGGAATTCGTGGCGGTGACTTCCTCCAACATTGCGAAGATTCTGAACATCTATCCGAAGAAGGGCGCACTGGTGCCCGGCGCGGATGCGGATATCGTGGTCTGGGATCCGAAGATCTCGAAGACGATTTCGGCGGCGAACCATCATTCGATCCTCGATTACAACGTCTTCGAGGGCTACGAGGTGAAGGCCCAGGCGCGCTACACCCTGTCGCGCGGCGAGGTGATCTGGGCCTGGGGCCAGAACTCGCAACCGCAGCCGGGTCGGGGCCGCTTCGTGCCGCGCCCTGCCTTCAGCTCCGCCGCCACCGCTCTGTCGAAGTGGAAAGAGCTGAACTCTCCGCGGTCTGTCGAGCGGGATCCGCTGAACATCCCGGCCGGTATCTGAGGTTAGTTTCGTGACGCAAATCCCTGTGATCGAAGCGAAACACCTCGATCTGACCTTTCAGACCAACGACGGACCCGTCCAGGCGCTGAAGGATGTGAACCTGCAAATCTCGAAGGGAGATTTCGTCAGCTTCATCGGCCCCTCGGGCTGCGGCAAGACCACCTTCCTGCGCTGCATTGCAGCGCTGGAAGAGCCTACGGGCGGGAGCCTGACGGTGAACGGCCTGAGCCCCGAAGAGGCCCGCAAGGCGCGCGCCTATGGCTATGTTTTCCAGGCGGCGGGGCTTTACCCTTGGCGCACCATTGCCGGAAATATCAGGCTGCCGCTTGAAATCATGGGCTATTCCCGGGCCGAGCAGGCCGAGAAGGTGGACAAGGTGCTGGAGCTGGTGGACCTTGCCGGCTTCGGAAGGAAGTTCCCCTGGCAGCTGTCGGGTGGCATGCAGCAGCGGGCGTCCATCGCGCGCGCGCTGGCCTTCGATGCCGATATCCTGCTGATGGACGAACCCTTTGGTGCGCTTGATGAAATCGTGCGCGACCACCTCAACGAAGAGCTGCTGAAGCTCTGGGCGCGGACCGAGAAGACCATCGGCTTCGTCACCCACTCGATCCCCGAAGCGGTCTATCTCTCGACCAAGATCGTCGTGATGTCTCCGCGCCCGGGCAGGATCACTGACGTGATCGAAAGCCCGCTGCCCAAGGAGCGGCCTCTCGACATCAGGGACAGCCCGGAATTCCTTGAAATCGCGCATAGAGTCCGGGAAGGACTGCGCGCAGGGCATGCCTATGATTGAGATCCGCCGCGCCACCGAGGCGGACATCCCCGCCTGTGCCGCCGTCGCCAGCGACTGGATCGACCAGACGGATTGGATGCCCCGCAGCCATTCCCTTGAGGACCTGGAGGGGCATATCCGCTCCGCTTTCCCGGACCGGGAAATCTGGGTGATCGGTCAGCCCGCCCAGGCCTATATGTCCGTCGATCCGGAAGCAGGCCATATCGGCGCGCTCTATTGCCGGGAGCGTGGCCAGGGTTGGGGAAAAGCCTTCCTGGACAAGGCGAAGGAGGGGCGGGACAGCCTCAGCCTCAATACGCATATGCCGAACGATGCAGCGCAGCGTTTCTACGCCCGCGAAGGTTTCGTCGAAACCGGGCGCCGGATGCCAGTGCCGCCGGAGCTGGTGATGGAAATCTGCATGGAGTGGAAACGATGAAACGGGTGTTGATTCCAGTCATCACTGTTGTCGCCGCTCTCATGGCCTTCTGGTATGCGGCCTGCGTTCCGATGAACATCAAGTTTGCCCTGATGACCGCCGAGCGGCAGGGAGAGGTGGTGTCCCCGGAAGGCATGATGACCCGGCGCGACATGTCGGCCATCGTTCTGGCGGTGAAGAACCCGGCGCAATGGGATGACACCTGGGTGCAGGACAAGCCGCGCCTGCCGGCTCCGCACCAGGTGGTGAGCGAGCTGTGGAAGTCGACCATGCAGGTCAGCCCGACCTCGAAGCGCAGCCTTGTCTTCCACGGCTGGATCACCCTGTCGGCGACGCTTCTGGGTTTTGTCATCGGGGCCGGGTTGGGCATCGTTCTGGCCGTTGGAATCGTGCACAGCCGCGCCATGGACATGTCGGTCATGCCCTGGGCCATCGCCAGTCAGACCATTCCCATCCTGGCCATCGCGCCAATGATCATCGTGGTGCTGAATTCCGTGGGGCTTCAGGGTCTTGTCCCGAAGGCTGTGATCTCGGCCTATCTGTCCTTCTTCCCGGTCGTCGTCGGCATGGTGAAGGGCCTGCGCAGCCCCTCGCCGATGGACCTCGACCTGGTGAAGACCTGGAGGGCGACCAAGGCGCAGAGTTTCTGGAAACTGCGGCTGCCCGCCTCGGCGCCCTATCTCTTTGCCTCGCTGAAGATCGGCGTGGCCTCCAGCCTCGTCGGCACCATCGTGGGCGAACTGCCCTCGGGCACGGGGCAGGGGCTGGGCTTCCGGCTGCTTTCGGGCAGCTACTATGGGCAGACCGTGCAGATCTGGTCGGCGCTCTTCGCCACGGCGATCCTCGCGGCCTGCCTGGTTGCCCTGATCGGCGCGGCCGAACGGAGCGTGCTGAAACGGATGGGGTTGGGCTGATGGCTGTGAATTTCCTCACCAATGTTGAGCGGTTCCGTCCGTCGCCTCGATCTGAAACGCGGGACAAACGGCAGCCCCCTCGTTCGGGAGGCACTCGGAACGGGTTTCGCATGAGCGACAGGGCCCGGCCCGATTGCCGGGCGCAGTGCGTGCCAATCGCACGCCCGCAGGTCCAGCGTGCCTGCGGCATAGATGAAGGAGGGCCGCTATGACCCTTGTGATCGCGGCCTTTATCCTCTGGGTCGCCGCCTGGTACATGAACGTGCAGCTGGCCAACGGACGCGGAGCGGACACCCGTGCGGTACGCCTCGCGGTACCGGTGATCTTCGGCCTGACCCTGGTTGCCATGTGGGAGCTGATCGTGCGCGGCCTTGCGCTGCCCATGGTCATCCTGCCCGCCCCCTCGATGATCGCGGCGCGCGTCGCGACCTCGATCCCGACGCTCTGGACGGACTTCGTGCAGACCTTCGTCAAGGGCGCGCTCTCGGGCTTTGCCATCGGCAGCCTCGCGGCCTTCCTCGTCGCCATCCTCGTCGACCGCAGTGACTTCCTGCGCCGGGGCATCCTGCCCGTGGGCAGCTTCGTCGCCGCCTTGCCCATCGTCGGCACCGCGCCCATCCTGGTGATGTGGTACGGCTTCGACTGGCAGTCCAAGGCGGCCGTGGTGACCATCATGGTCTTCTTCCCCATGCTGGTGAACATCACTGCCGGCCTGCAGGAAACCACGCAGATGCAGCGCGACCAGATCAAGACCTGGGCCGCAAGCTATTGGCAGGGCTTCTGGAAGTTGCGCCTGCCCGCCGCCATGCCCTTCGTCTTCAACGGGCTGAAGATTTCATCAACGCTGGCGCTTATTGGCGCCATCGTGGCGGAATTCTTCGGATCCCCGATTGCGGGCATGGGCTTTCGTATCTCAACATCGGTGGGACAACTGGCGCTGGACATGGTCTGGGCCGAGATCGTCGTCGCCGCTCTGGCGGGATCGCTGTTCTACGGGGGCATTGCCCTGGGGGAACGCTGGGTGACCTACTGGCACCCGTCTCAACGCTGAAAGGCGTCACATATAATGAAGACCAAACAGGGAGTTACAAAATGAAACAGTGGATCGCAGGGGCTGTAGCCCTGGGCGCCAGCACCTCGGGCGCACTGGCCGCCGACGAGGTGACGCTGCAGCTGAAGTGGGTCACACAGGCCCAGTTCGCCGGCTACTACGTGGCCGAGGCCAAGGGCTTCTACGATGCGGCCGACCTCGACGTGACGATCAAGGCCGGCGGCCCCGACATCGCACCCGAGCAGGTGATCGCCGCCGGCGGTGCCGACGTCATCACCACCTGGATGGCCGCGGGCCTGGCCGCGCGCGAACGGGGCGTGCCGCTGGTCAATATCGCCCAGCCCTTCAAGACCGGCGGCCTGCAGGTCAACTGCCTGAAGGCGGCGGGCATCGAAACCCCTGCGGACTTCCCGGGTCACACCATGGGCGTCTGGTTCTACGGCAACGAATATCCCTTCTACGCCTGGATGGCGAAGCTGGGCATCGAGACCGATGGCGCGGACGAGAACGGCGTGACGGTGATCAAGCAGGCCTTCTCGGCCGATCCGATCATCCAGGGCCAGGCCGACTGCATCTCGACCATGACCTACAACGAGTACAAGCAGATCCTCGACGCCGGCATCACCGAAGACGAGCTGGTGACCTTCAACTACCTCGAGGAAGGCGTCGGCATGATGGAAGACGGCCTCTACGTCCTCGAAGAGAACCTCGCCGATGAGGCCTTCAAGGACAAGATGGTCCGCTTCGTCGCCGCCTCGATGGAGGGCTGGAAATACGCCGAGGAGCACCCCGAGGAAGCCGCCGAGATCGTGCTTGAATTCGACGAGACCGGCGCCCAGACGCTGGAGCACCAGACCTACATGATGGGCGAAGTGGCCAAGCTGACCGCGGGCTCGAACGGCGCTCTGGATCCGGCGGACTACGAACAGACCGTGGCCACGCTGCTTTCGGCCGTCAGCCCCGACAACCCGGCGATCACCAAGGAGCCCGAGGGCGCCTGGACCCATGAGATCACCGACGCCGCGCTCGACTGATCCCTTCGGTCGTGGCGAAAAGGGCCGGGCATTGCGTCCCGGCCCTTTTTCATGCAGCCTGCCCATTCATCATGAGAAATCCGACCCGCGCACCGCGGTGCGGAAAAGCGAGGCCCCCTGAAGGACGACAGCGACAGACCAACCGCCCCGGAGGCTGCACGCCGGTCGCGCCCGGTGATGGTGGCCGAGGCGATCAAGGACTACGTCGTCGAGGAAGGTCTGCGCATGGGCGATCGCCTGCCCGGCGAGGCCGAGATGATCACCCGTTTCGGCATGTCCAAGGGCACGATCCGTGAGGCGATGCGCATCCTCGAGGCCCAGGGGCTGGTCAAGACGCGCACCGGGCCGGGTGGCGGCTCTTTCGTACACGAGGTCAGCCGCGAGCGTGCCCGCGCCCTGCTGGGCAATTACTTCTATTTCCGCGACCTGACCCTGAAGGACATCTACCAGATGCGCCGCTGGCTCGAGCCCGAGCTTGCTGCCTCGCTGGCGGGCAAGCTCGATGCCGGCCAGCTGGCGGCGCTGGAAGAGGTGGTGCAGAGCTACGACCACCCCTCGGCGGATATCGAGGAAGAGCGTGAACAGCATGTCGCCTCGCTGCGGTTCCACCAGTTGCTGGCGGACTATGCCCGCAACGAGTTGCTGGGCTTCGTCATCGGCTTCATGGCGCAGATCCTCAGTGACCTGACGGTCTACCGCCGCCTCTATGAACCCGCCAACCCCGAGCTTTGGGCCAGGGGGCGCGCCTATCAGCTGGACCTGCTGGAGGCCCTGCGCGGCGGTGACCCGGACCGAGCACGACGGGTCATGGCTGACCACATGGCCACCGCCGAAGCCCTGATGGAGGGCCAGGAAACCCTGATGGTGAAGCGCTTCCTCAACGTCTGAGGTGCGCCCGTTCCCCATGCCAGCCCCCCGCCTCTGCGGGGAACGCCTGCGGCGGGCGTATTTCGGGCCTGGTGATGATGTGGGGCAGGGCCCGGAAGGGCACCCTACTTTCCCTGCGGGAGCGTGCCACGCCCTTCATGGAGAACGCGCCTGCCTCGATGTCACTTCTCCCCCTGCATCATCACCAGGCTGAAAATACTTCCGGGGTGAATTGAGCCCACAAGGGCTCAAGAGGGGGCGGCGCCCCCTCCCTTGGGATCAGCCGGGTGGATCACTCGGGCTGAGGCGCGCCGTCGAGGCGACGGAAATCCTCCTCTGTCGGAGCCCGGAAAGGTGCCTCTTTCGTGGGCACCAGATCGGCCCATTCCGCATAGAGGCCGGTGGTCGCGCGCTTGTGCAGCGCGGCGAGGTCCGACAGGGGCGATTCGGAATGATCGATGCGCAGGCTCAGCGGCGCCATGTCCGGCCCGAGGCAGAGCAGGGCCGCAGACAGCAGCCCGCGACTGTCCGATCCCGCTGCCTCGCCCGCGCGCAGGGCCGCCAGCAGGCGGTCTGCCATAGACCCTCGTGCCGCCTCGTAGGCCGCGAGCGCCGCATCCAGAACCGCTTCCGAGGTCAGCATATTGCCCGAGACGACAATCCCCGCTGCCATGCGCGCGGCGCAGGCAGGCACCGAGGCTGCGCCGGTGAAGGCGCCCGTTCCGCCCGTGGGATCCAGTGCGGCAAGCTGCCGGTGGGCCTTTCCGCTGTCCGGTGCGGTTACCTCTCGGATCGCCGCGCTGGCCGAGATGCCGCGCTCCATTGCCTCCAGCACCGCCTCGCCCCAGAGGGTCGAGGGCGCCGTGCCCTGGCTGGCCGACATGCCCGCACAGAGCCGCCCCCGCAGCACCCAGCCTCCGACACAGAGCGAGCCCGTCGCAGCCGCCCCGCCGATCCTGCCTGTTTCCGCGTCACGGACGAGTATCGAAAAGGTCATGGTCGCTCCTGTCGTTCCTTGCCTCTTGAATTTATCATGAAAATTTGACTGACTGCAATTTATCATGATCAATAAAGGCCGCTTTGCAGAGGAGAGGCGCGAGATGAAACAGGGAATGCTCAACTGGACCCGTCGCGGGGTCCTTGCTGCCGGCACCGCGCTTGGTCTGGCGCTGTCGATGGGGCCGGCTGCGGCACAGACGCCGCCCGGCGTGCTGATCGTCGGCCAGATCGCCGAGCCAAAGGCGCTCGACCCGGCTGCCGTGACCGCCGTGAACGACTTCCGCATCCTGATGAACGTCTATGACGGTCTGGTGCGCTACAAGTCCGGCACGCTGGAGGTCGAACCGGCCCTGGCCGAAAGCTGGGAGATCAGCGAGGACGGCACCACCTATACCTTCAAGCTGCGTGAAGGCGTGACCTTCCACGATGGCTCGGCCTTCGATGCCGAGGCGGTGAAGTTCAACTTCGACCGGATGCTGAAGGAAGATCACCCCTTCCACGACACCGGCCCCTTCCCGCTGGCCTTCTTCTTCTCGTCCGTTGAAGAGGTGACCGTGATCGACCCGCTGACGGTGGAGTTCCAGCTGAACGCCCCCTATGCGCCCTTCCTGTCGAACCTGGCCTATCCCACCGGTCTGATCGTCTCGCCCGCCGCGGTCGAGGAATATGGCGCCGACTATGGCCGTCATCCCTCGGGCACCGGGCCCTTCACCTTCGCCGAGTGGGAGTCCAACACCCACGTGATCCTCAACGCCAATGGCGATTACTGGGACGGCGCGCCAGAGCTGGAGACGGTGGTCTTCCGCCCGATCACCGATGCCAACACCCGCACCGCCGAGATGCTGGCCGGTGGCATCGACCTGATGGTCGAAGTGCCCCCCGTCGCGCTGTCGGAATTCGAGGGCGATGACTTCACCGTGGTCGAGCAGGCGGGCCCGCACGTCTGGTTCCTGATCCTCAACGCCAAGGACGGCCCCTTCGCCGAGAAGGCCGTGCGCCAGGCCGCCAACTACGCCGTCAACAAGACCGCGCTGGTCGAGAACGTGCTGGAAGGCACCGCCGAGGTTGCCGCAGGCCCGACGCCGCCCGCCTTCGCCTGGGCCTACAACGAGGCGCTGGAGCCCTATCCCTACGACCCCGAGAAGGCGAAGGCCCTGCTGGCCGAGGCCGGGATGGAGGCGCCCGAGGTGACCTTCTTCGTCACTGAAGGCGGCTCGGGCATGCTGGATCCCGTCGCCATGGGCACCGCGATCCAGGCGGACCTGGAAGCGGTCGGCTTTGACGTCACCATCGAGACCTACGAGTGGAACACCTTCCTTGGCGAAGTGAACCCCGGTCTGGAAGGCAAGGCCGACATGGCCGAGATGGCCTGGATGACCAACGATCCCGACACGCTGCCCTACCTCGCGCTGCGTACCGATGCCTGGCCCGACAAGGGCGGCTTCAACTCGGGCTACTACTCGAACCCCGAGGTGGACGAGCTGCTGGAGAAGGCGCGCGTCTCGACCAGCCAGGACGAACGCGCCAGCCTCTACCAGGAGATGCAGGCCATCGTTCAGGAGGACGCCCCCTGGGTCTTCGTGGCGAACTGGAAGCAGAACGCCGTGACCTCCTCGGCGGTCGAGGACTTCGCGCTTGAGCCCTCGTTCTTCCTGCTGCTGAGGGACGTGGTGAAGAACTGACCCTCGGGTCCTGACATCCGGGGCGGAAGGTGGGTTCGCACCCACCCTACGCCCCTTGCGGGCGGCGGGCGACGCATCCGCCGTCCTTCATATCCCGGGGGCAAGGCGGGCAGCCGCGTAGGGTGGATGCCAATCCACCTTTGGCCCTACCATCCGCCCCAAGACCCCCGACCGGACCCCAGCGGAGGCAAGGCATGACCGGCTATATCCTCAAACGTCTCCTCTCGGCGGTGCCCGTCCTGCTGGGCATCACGGTGATCGTCTTCCTGATCATGGCGCTGATCCCGGGAGATCCGGCGCTGGCGATCCTAGGTGCCTATGCCACGCCCGAGAACGTCGCAAAGATCAACCGCGACCTCGGCCTCGATGCGCCGCTGGTCGCGCGCTATTTCATCTGGCTCGGCAACATGCTGACCGGGGACTTCGGCACCTCCTTCAGCCTCAACCGCCCCGTCATCGACGAGGTGCTGGACCGTTTCTCTGCCACGCTGCTGCTGGCGGGCACCTCCTTCCTGCTCTGCACCCTGCTGGGCATCGCGGCAGGCGTCATCAGCGCCGCGAAGCAATACGGCTGGGCGGACAAGGGCATCACCTTCGCGGTGCTTCTCGGGATCTCGATTCCGTCCTTCTTCCTCGGCATGATGATGATCCTGATCTTCGCGGTCGAGCTGCGCTGGTTCCCGGTCTCGGGCATGAAGATGGCTTATGGCGGCGGCGGATTCGCCGATGTGGCCAATCACCTGGTGATGCCTGCCTTCGCCCTCGCCGTGGTCGCCACCGGCGTGGTCGCGCGCCTGTCGCGCTCGGCCATGCTGGAGGTGCTGCGTCAGGACTTCATCCGCACCGCCCGCGCCAAGGGCGTGCGCGAGGGCCGTGTGGTCTGGGGCCATGCCCTGCGCGCCGCCATGGTCGGCATCATCCCCGTTCTGGGCATCCAGGCGGGCTTCGTGCTGTCGGGCGCGGTCTATATCGAGATGGTCTTCCAGTGGCCCGGCGTCGGCCGGATGCTGGTCGATGCCATCCTCAAGCGTGACATTCTACTGGTGCAGGGTGGGGTGGTCTTCGTCGCCGCCTGCTACGTGCTCTTCAACATCGCGGTCGACGTGGCGCAAAGCCTGCTCGACCCCCGCATCAAGACCTGAGGAGGCGCCCGTGCAATTCCTGACCCTCCTCATGCGCAACCGCCTCGCCGCAGCCGGGGGCATCGTGCTGTCCCTCGTCGTGCTGCTGGCGCTGGTCACGCCGCTGCTGCCTCTGGCCAACCCGGATGTGACAGATACCGCCAACCGCTTCCTCATGCCGGGCGCGCAGGGCCACCTGCTGGGCACCGACCATCTGGGCCGCGACCTGCTGGCGCGGCTGCTGCACGGCACCCGCCTGTCCCTTGCGGTCGGCTTCGCCGCGGCCTTCTTCGCCGCCTTCTTCGGCGCCGCCATCGGTATCATCGCGGGCTATTTCGGCGGGCGCACGGACAACCTGATCATGCGCGGCGTCGACATGCTGATGGCCTTTCCCTACATCCTGCTGGCGCTGGCCATCGTCGCGGCCCTCGGCCCCGGCCTGACCAATGCGCTGATCGCGGTGGCCGCCGTGAACATCCCCTTCTTCGCCCGCAACATCCGCGGCGTCACCGTCGGCCTCGCGCACAAGGAGTTCGTCGACGCCGCCCGCCTTGCCGGCCTCGGCCACACCCGCATCATCCTGACCGAGATCCTGCCCAACGTGATCCCGGTCATCGTCATCGCCATGTCCACCACCATCGGGTGGATGATCCTCGAAACCGCGGGCCTCAGCTTCCTCGGCCTCGGCTCTCAGCCGCCGCAGGCGGATCTGGGCTCCATGCTGGGCGAGGCGCGCGGCGCGCTGATCACCAACCCCCATACCTCCATCGTGCCGGGCGCGATGATCCTGGTCATCGTCATGGGCATCAACCTGCTGGGCGACGGGGTGCGCGACGCGCTGGATCCGCGCCTGCGCTCGGGGGCGCTGACCCGGCCGATGCCGGCGACACGGGTCGAGCGCAAGGGCACGATCCCGGATCAGGGCGACGGCGAGGCGGTGCTGAGCCTGCGCCAGCTGCAGACCCAGTTCCACGTCAAAAACCGCATCTACAAGGCCGTCGGCGGCGTCGATCTGAAGGTCGCGCCGGGCGAATGCCTGGGCGTGATCGGCGAAAGCGGATCGGGCAAATCGGTCACGGCGCTGTCGGTCATGGGGCTGGTCGCCTCGCCCCCCGGCGTGATCACCGGCGGCGCGGTCTACTTCCAGGGCGAAGACCTTGTCGGCGCGCCATATGAACACCTGCGCAGTCTGCGCGGCGACAAGGTGGCCTATATCTTCCAGGACCCGCTGGCGACGCTGCATCCGCTCTACAAGGTCGGCGACCAGCTGATCGAGGCGATCCGGGTGCATCATCCCGTCGGCCGCTCCGAGGCCCGCGCGCGGGCCGTGGCCCTGCTGAAGCAGGTGCGCATCCCCAATGCCGAAAGCCGCATCGACAGCTACCCACACGAGATGTCGGGCGGCATGCGCCAGCGCGTCGGCATCGCCATGGCGCTGGCCAATGACCCCGAGGTGATCATCGCGGACGAGCCGACAACGGCGCTGGACGTGACCGTGCAGGCGCAGATCCTGTCGCTGCTGGACGAGCTGCGCCGCGAGCGCGGGCTGGCCATCGTCTTCATCACCCATGACTTCGGCGTGGTCGCCCAGCTCTGCGACCGTGTTGCGGTCATGTACGCCGGACGTATCGTCGAGACCGGCCCGACCGAGGCGGTCCTGAACGCGCCCGCACATCCCTATACATCGCGTCTCATCGCCTGCGTGCCCGAGCTGGGCGGCGGGCGACGGCGGCTGGAGGCCATCCCGGGTCTACCCCCGGCAGTCGACCGGCTGGAGCCTGGCTGCGCCTTTGCGCCCCGCTGCCTGAAGGCCTCCGCAGCCTGCCGCGAGGGCGATATCGCGCTGGAAGGTCCCGGTATGCGGGCGGTGCGCTGCATCCACCCCGAGGCCGAGCTGGAGGAGGGCGTGGCATGAGCACGGTTCTGAAACTCGACGGGCTCACGAAAAGCTTCCCGGTCGGCAAACGCCTGCTGGGCAAGCCGCGCGGCGTGGTGCATGCGGTGCAGCCGGTGGACCTTGAGGTGCAGCAGGGCGAAACCCTTGGCATCGTGGGCGAATCCGGCTGCGGCAAGTCCACGCTGGCGCGGATGCTGGTCGGCCTGCTGCCACCTACCGGAGGCAGCATCGAGATCAACGGCGCGCCGCTCGACAACGCTGATCCGGCGGAGTTCGGCAAGAAGATCCAGTATGTCTTCCAGGATCCGATCTCTTCGCTGAACCCGCGCAAGACCATCCGCCAGGTCATGGAAGCCCCGCTGAAGCGCCTGCACGGGATGACCCGGGCCGCGCGCGACAAGCGCATCGCCGAGATCTTCGCCTCGGTGAACCTGCGTGAAGAGTTCCTTGAACGCTACCCGCATGAATTCTCGGGCGGGCAGGCGCAGCGGATCGGCATTGCGCGGGCCCTGGCCGCAGAGGCCAGGATCCTGATCCTGGATGAGCCTGTCTCGGCGCTGGATGTCTCGGTGCAGGCGCAGGTGCTGAACCTGCTGGCCGATCTGAAGGCCGAGCTGGGGCTGACCTACCTGTTCATCAGCCACGATCTGGCGGTGGTCGAGGCGGTGTCGGATCGTGTCGCCGTCCTCTATTTCGGCTCGGTGGTCGAGGTCGGGCGGGCCGAGGACATCTTCCGCGCGCCCCGCCACCCCTATACGAAACTGCTGGCCAATTCCGCGCCGGTCGTGGGCCGCGCGCTGACCGCGCCAGAGGGGCGTGAGACGGAACTGCCGGACCCGCTCAACCCGCCCTCGGGCTGTGCCTTCCGGGCGCGCTGTCCTCATGCGACGGAGCTTTGCGCGCGGGAGGTGCCGCAGCTGTCGGGCGAGGACCACCGCGCGGCCTGTCATCACCCGCTGGATCAGTCCGGCGCGATCGAGACCGAGGTCTCCAGCCAGGGATAGTCCTCGGGCCGGGCGTCGCGGGCGATGTCGCGCAGCAGGCTGCGCAGCTCGCTGGCGATCTGTGCCGGGACAGTGCCCAGGATCTCCTTGCGCGCAGTCAGCACGATGCGGCGCGAGAGCGGCGCGAAGGGCAGGGGATGGATGTCGAGCTGCGGCATCAGGCGGCGGGCGCGCAGCAGCGCCAGCGGCGGCAGGATGGTCCAGCCCGCACCCGCGCAGACCAGCGCCAGGATGGCGTGGTAGCTGTCCAGCTCGAAGCGGTGATCCAGCCGCAGGTTCTGCTGCGCGAGGTGGGTCGAGATCAGCCGCCCCATGTAATGGCGCGTGGTATACTGGATCATCGTCTGCGCCTTGAGCTGCTCCAACAGGTCGCGCCCCGGGTCGATGCGGCCCTTGCCGATGGCGACGATGAAACCCTCGCGCAGCACGTCATGCACCTCGGCCCAGTCCTCGGGTGCGCCCATCTCGGCGGCGATGACCACGTCCAGCGCCTGGGCGTCCAGCTGGTCATGCAGGTAATGCGAGGCGCCGGTTTCCAGCAGGAAACGGCAGCCGGTCAGGTCACGGGCGAGACGGGTCAGCAAGCCGGGCGTGACGTCGGCCTCGAAGTCCTCGATCACGCCCAGGCGCAATCGGGTCAACGCGGGGGTGTCGTCGCTGACCAGCATTTCCGCCCGGGCCTGGGCGGCCTCGGTCAGGATCGCCTCGGCGCGGCGTCGGAAGGCCTCTCCGGCGCGGGTCAGGGCGACGGGCCGCGACTGTCGCATCAGCAGCGTGCGGCCCAGGGCGGTTTCCAGATTGGTCAGCTGCTGGGACACCGCCGAGGGGCTGGCGCCAAGGCGCCGCGCCGCAGCAGAGATGGAACGCTCCTCGGCGGTGGCAACGAAGACCTCGATCCCCCAGAGCGTGATGCGCCCGGGCGAGGCGGCGTCGGTTCTGTCCGCCATGGAACGGGCTCCGGGTCAGCTCAGCTTGGACAGCTTCTTCTGCAGTTCTGCCAGCTGCGCCTTGATCTGTTCCAGATCATCGCCGCCAGAGGCGGGGGCGTCCTTGCCCTCGGGCGCGGGGCCGGACCAGCTGTTGCCGAAGCCCGAGGTCATCGCCTTCAGGAAGGCGGCCTGCTGGGCCTGCATGGCCTCGATGCCGGGCATGTTGGCCATCATCGGGTTCACCTTTTCAAGGTTCTCCATCATCTTCGACTGCCCGTCCCGGAGCATCTCGAAGGAGGCCGCGAGGAACTGCGGCACGACGGAGCCCGCCGAGGTGGAATAGGTCCGCACGAGGTCGGTCAGCACGTTCAGCGGCAGGACGTTCTCGCCCCGGCTCTCATGCTCGGCGATGATCTGCAGCAGGTATTGCCGGGTCAGGTCGTCGCCCGATTTTAGGTCGACGATCTGCACTTCGCGGCCTTCGCGGATGAAGCCCGCGATATCCTCGAGCGTCACGTAGTCACTGGTCTCGGTATTGTAGAGACGCCGCGAGGCGTAGCGCTTGATGAGAAGCGGAGAGTCACTGTCTGCCACCGGAATTCCTCCCCCGTTTATGCAGCGTTGCAGCAAAGCCTAGAGCACTGTTTGGCAAAAAGAAAGCACTGTCGCGACCGGATGTCGCGGCGCCTTCGAGGCAATGAAACGGGTGTGGTGTGGCCATTTGCGCAGGAAGGCGAATAGCGCAGGATCGCAAATGGCGCGATGAACCGGAGGGCGCAGCAGGGAAACAGGTGGCAAAGAAACAGGGCGGGCCCGTGAGGACCCGCCCTTCTTCATCGCGTCCCCAAAGGGGAGGAGCACAGGGGACGCAAATTCCCTTGGGAGGGAGATTACTTCGCAGCGGCCTTCTTGGCGGCGGCGGTGGCGTCCTTGGTGGCCTTCTGCACGGCGGCAGAGGCTTCCTCGGTCATGTCCTTGCCGGCCGCCATCATCAGCTCGACGGTGTCGGCCTGGACCTTCTTCGCGATCTCGGCGAAGGCGGCCATGTGCTCGGCCGACATCTCGGCGCAGGCAGAGGCGAAATCGGTCATCGACTTGGCATAGTCGGCCGGTTCTGCCTTGGCCTTGGACATTTCCGCCAGCTTGGTCAGCGTGTCCTTGGTCCACTTGGTCGACAGGTCGGTCGACTTGGCGGCGGCGTCGATCGCCACGGCAGAGAGCTTTTCGCCCAGGGTGGCCTGGGTCTTGAAAGCGTCTTCCATCGCCGAGGTGTCGACCGGGAATGCGCCCATGAAGTCCTTCATGATCGCGGTGTAGTCCTGGGTCTTCGCCATTAGTCCATCCTCTTCTGGTTTGGGACCATGTGCAGGCCCCGTCGTTCAATCTTGAGAAGAGTATGCATGCTGCAGTGCAGCAAATCAAGTTTTTTCTGCACTGCAGCAAGTCCCGGCGGATGCGTATGCTTTAACCAATGCTGCCAGATACTTGGGCAGCCCGGAAACCCGCTCGGGCCGGGGATCAGAGGGGCAGGGGGGCCGAGACATAAGTACCGGGTGCGTCGCAAAGCGCGGGATGAGTCGAATCTCCCGGCTGGCGGGCCGGCACCATCTTGCCCGATTTCTTCGCCAGCCAGGCTTCCCAGCGGGGCCACCAGGAGCCGGGCGTGAACTCCGCCCCCTCGATGAAGGCCTCTGCCGTGTCGGGCAGGGCGGCGTTGGTGTAGTGGCCGTACTTCTTCTTGGAGGGCGGATTGACGATCCCGGCGATATGGCCCGATTGCGAGACGATGAAGGTCCGGTCCTTGGCGCCGGTCTGCAGGAAGCCGCGGTAGGCGGCGCGCCAGGCGGCGATGTGGTCGGTCTCGCAGGTGATGGCGCAGAGCGGCACGGACACCTCGTCGATCTTCAGCACCTCGCCGCAGATCTCGATGCCCTCGCCGACGAACCGGTTGTTCTGGCAAAGCTCGCGCAGGTATTGCACGGCCATGGCGGCGGGCAGGTTGGTGCCGTCGCCGTTCCAGTAGAGCAGGTCGAAGGCGGGGGGCTGTTCGCCCATCATGTAGCTGCGGATCGCCGGGCGATAGACCAGGTCATTGGCGCGCAGGAACGAGAAGGTCCGCGCCATGATGGCGCTGCGCAGGATGCCGGCGGTCTGCACCTCGGCCTCTATGGCATCGACGAAATCGTCCTGCAGGAAGGGGGTGAAATCCCCCTGGTCCGAGAAATCGGTCAGCGTGGTGAAGAAGGTCGCCGACTTCACCGAGCGGTCGCCGCGTTTCTTCATCAGCGCCAGCGCAAGGTGCAGCGTGGTGCCGCCGATGCAGTAGCCGATGGCGTTGACCTGCTTCAGCGCGGTGATCTGCTTGACCTGCTCGATGGCGGCGATGAACCCGTCCTGCACGTAGTCGTCCAGGCTGATGTCGCGATAGGCGGCATCTGGGTTGACCCAGGAGACGACGAACAGCGTGTAGCCCTGGTCGACCACCCAGCGGATGAACGAGTTCTGCTCCTTCAGGTCGAGGATGTAGAACTTGTTGATCCAGGGCGGGAAGATGACCAGCGGCGTGGAATGCACCTGCTCGGTCGTCGGACTGTACTGGATCAGCTCCAGCAGGTGATTGCGCCAGACCACCTTGCCCGGTGCCGTGGCAACGTTCTGGCCCAGGTGGAAGGCCGAGCCGTCGGCCAGCCGCACCAGCATCTCGCCGCCATTGGCTTCCAGGTCGCGGACAAGGTTCTCAAGCCCCTGCACCAGGCTCTCACCGTCGGTTTCCAGCGCGCGTTCCAGCGCATCGGGGTTGGTTGCCAGAAAATTGGTCGGCGCCATCATGTCGGCGATCTGGCCAGTGAAATAGCGCAGCCGGGCCTTCTCGGTGTCGGACATGCCCTCGACATCCTCGACCGCCTTGGCCATGGCATCGGTGTTCAGCTGGTACTGCTGCTTGACGTAGTTGAAATAGGGGTGGGTCTTCCACAGCGGGTTGGTAAAGCGTGGATCCTCGGGGCCGTGATCCTCGGGCGCCTGCAGCTTGCCCTTGGCAAGCGCCTCCTGCGCCTCGAGGAAATGGGTCACCGACTTGCCCCAGTAGTCCAGCTGGTGCTCGAAGATGCGGGCCGGGTTCTGCATCATCTCGGCCCAGTAGGCCCCGGCGGCCTGGGCAAACAGCGCCGGCGTCGGCCCCTGCAGTCCGGGCGGCGTCGCGTGCCGTTCCTTCAACGCCTGGATGAACCGCTGCGACAGCTCCTCTACCCGGGCCAGATTTGCCTTAAGCTTTTCGAGGTTTTCCTGACCGGATTCCCCCGCGTCAGAGGTATCTTGTATTGTCATGTAAACGATTCCCCCCTATTTTCTGCTCTGCAGCATGAGCCGCCGTGACCGCCGGTGACCCCGGTGCGAGAGGTCCAGATCTGGCCTTGTCAGAGCCGCGCTGCCCGGAAGACCCCGTGGACGGAGACAAACCGGGCCCTGCCCCGCGAGAAGGAGATACCGATGCGCTTCATGGCAAGCTACGACCTTATGGAGACCGTACGCAATACCCAGCAGTGGATGGGCTCTTCTGCGCTGAGTTTCGCGTCCTATCCGGCCTTCGCGCTCGTGCCGAACCCGATGCTGACCATGATGGCCGCCTGGGGCGAGGTTACGGAACGGGCTTACAAGCGCATGGTCGCCAAGCCTGACTGGGGGATCTACAGCGTGCCCTGCAAGGACGGGCGCGACCATATGGTCAGCATTGCCAAGGTGGTGGAACGGCCCTTCGGCGACCTGATCCACTTCGAGGTCCAGGGCCGCGAGGAGAAGCCCCGCAAGGTGCTGCTGGTGGCGCCGATGTCCGGTCATTACGCGACGCTCCTGCGCTCGACGGTCGTGTCCCTGCTGCCCGACTGCGAAGTCTACATCACCGACTGGCACAATGCCCGCGACATTCCCGTCAGCGAAGGCAAGTTCGATGTCGAGGACTACACCCTCTACCTTGTCGATTTCATGAAGGAGCTGGGGCCGGACGTGAACGTCATCGCGGTCTGCCAGCCGGCGCCGCTGACCCTGGCCGCCACCGCCTACCTGGCCGAGATCTTCCCCGAGGCGCAGCCGCGCACCCTGACCCTGATCGGCGGCCCCATCGACCCCGATGCGACCCCGACCGAGGTCACCGGATTTCGGCCACAGCGTCTCCATGGGCCAGCTGGAGCAGCTGATGATCCAGCGCGTCGGCGCCAAGTACAAGGGCATCGGTCGCCGGGTCTATCCGGGGCTGCTGCAGCTGACCTCCTTCATCTCGATGAACCTGGAAACCCATGCCCAGGCCTTCACCGACCAGATCATGCGCGTCGCCCGCGGCGAGGCCGGTGACCACGACCGCCACAACCGCTTCTATGACGAATACCTGGCGGTGATGGACATGACGGCGGAGTTCTACCTCTCGACTGTCGAGCGGATCTTCAAGAACTCCGAGATCGCCTCGAATACCTTCACCATCAACGGTCACCCGGTCGATATCGGCAAGATCACCAATGTCGCGGTGAAGACCGTCGAGGGCGAGAAGGACGATATCTCGGCCCCCGGCCAATGCGTCGCGGCGCTGGATCTCTGCACCGGGGTGCCGGACAAGATGAAGTCGCAGCACCTCGAACCGGGCGCGGGCCACTACGGCATCTTCGCCGGCTCGTCCTGGCGCAACAACATCCGCCCGCTGGTGCTCGAGTTCATCGACGAGAACGCCGGTGACGAGGGTCGCAAACCCAAGGGCGGGGCCAAGCTGGCCGCCGTCTGATCCCCGCGCGGGATCCTGATGATCCGGCCCCGGCGCAGCGCCTGCGTCCGGGGAGCGGGTCAGATCAGCAGCGAGGCCGCGCCCTCGTGCTTCAGCAGCCAGACCTTGGTTTCCACCCCGCCTTCGCCCGAAAAGCCGCCCAGCCCGGTGGCTGCCAGGATGCGGTGGCAGGGTACGATGACCGGTATCGGGTTGCCGCCGCAGCCCTGTCCAACGGCCTGCGCCGGGGCCGAAAGCGTGCGGGCCAGATCGCCGTAGGTGCGCGTTTCGCCGAAGGGGATGGCCGCGATCTCGGTGCAGATCCGGCGCTGGAAGTCTCCGCCCGCGATCCGAAGCGGCAGGTCGAAGCTGCGGCGCCGGCCGTCGAAATATTCCGCCAACTGGTCGATCCCCCGGCGCAGAAGCTCCGTAGGCGCCTCGGGGCCGAGGTCGCGCCAGGAGGCGCGGGTGATCGCACCGTTGTCTTCCAGCAGCCAGAAACGGCCTGTCGGGGTGTCGAGGGACATGCAGGGCATGGCTCAGCCTAGCAGGGAAACCGCGCGGTGGTAGCCGAAAAGCGGCCGCCATGATCCGTCAGAGAGACCGGCCAGGTGTACGGATCATCGCAGGGTCGGGCAGGGGCCCACGTGCAGAAGGCTGGCGGACGGAAAGTGCTGCCTGCGCGCCGGGAACCTCGCCGGGACGCAAGGCGGTGGTAATCTCCGGGCGCCACTCTGGGCATGGCCTCTCTGCGCCGCCCCCCCTTCGCCCCGCCCCCCTGTCGGTCGGGGCACGGGACACCGCCCGGGACGTAGAAGCAACGAGACCCAGGCCGGAAAGGCCGACGCCGGGACGATGACGGATCGGAAGCTGTCCCGAAGCACGCAAACCAGACCATGGTCCAACGCCGGACCAGGCTGCACAGGAAGGAGCGCGCCATGCTGGAACTGCCGACACAGGCCCGCCCGCTCTTTGCGCCGGAGCTGCGCCACAACCCGGCCGAGCCCGAGGTGGCCGAGGCCCCTCATCAGCGCCCCCCGACCGAAGAGCGACCTCTGCCCGAACCCGCCGGGGCCCGGGAAGGGGATCTGCAACCGTCGCCGCTGCCCGACCCGGCGCCGGTGGCCGAGGCAGAGAAGGACGGCACGCCGCAGGAGGAAGGCGGGACCGTGCCGGTTGTGACGCGGGGGGATGGGAGCAGCGCCGCATCGGCATCGCCGCCTTCGCGGCTGGACGCGATGAGCCTGTTTCAGGGCATGCTGGCCGAGGCCACCCGGTCAGGCGCCAATGTCCCCGGCACCTCGATGCATATCTACGCGCTGGTGCGTCAGCTGTCGCAGCTGGTGGTCCAGAACGAGATGGAGCTGGCCGCCTGACAACGCCGACGTACCGGGAGTGTCCGAGGGGGCCTCAGGACCCGTCGGCGTCGCTGACTGAAAGGATGGCCGTATCCTCATCTGGCAGGATGAACCCGTTGATCGGATAGACGCTGCCATAGGCGCCGGGATAGGTCTCCACACGCACGCGGCTCCAGTCGTTGTCCTTCGAGACGTCGATGACCGACATGCCGAGGGAAACCTCGTTGCGGTGCCAGTTGGCGTGATCGATACGGATCTTGCGGTCACCGTCCACATTCGAAACCACCCCGACGTGGCCAAGCGGCATG
>NZ_AFPM01000071.1 GCF_000220565.1 Oceanicola sp. S124
GGTAGGTGAAGCCGGTCATTCCGGGCACGACCTCGCCGGGGTGTCGAAGGTGGCCAGCAGGGTGGCCAGGTCGGCGTCCTCGCCCACCTCGTCTTCCGACAGCACAAGGTCGACGCGCATCCCGGCCAGCATCTGGCTGACCGAGGGCACCGCCGTCGCCGTGCCGAGCGGATCGCTGCCCGGCACCACCTCGACCTCGGTCTTCCCGGACGAGAAGTTCACCCCCATCGTGATCTGCGCCAGCAGGTCGATGTCGCGCACGGCGGGCGTCAGGAAGGAGGTCACGACCTCCTTGTCCGGCTCCGAGGAATTCGGATCGGGGCGCATCCGCACCCGGGCGAATTCGCCAGCCACGATATCCTCGGCGATGTTGAGGTCGAAGGTATCGTTGCCGATCCCGCCCAGCATCACGTCACGGCCTTCACCGCCGATCAGCGTGTCTGGGCCGCCGACCTCGATCTCGGTGGATTCGAAGGTGATCTCGTAGGTGTTGTCGACCGGGTCGACATGGATCAGCCCGCCATCCCCGGCCATGAAGTCGTTGCCTGCGCCGCCGTCGAGGTAATCCGACCCGGCGCCGCCGATCTGGATGTCGCGCCCGGTGCCGCCATAGAAGGTGTCATCGCCACCGGTGGCGAACTGGTTGTTCTCGGCACGGTAGAATGCGCCGGTGGTATCCGCCTGGATCACCCCCGCATCGCCGATGGCGATGTTGAGGCCGCCTTCCGAAGTGACGGTGTCGTCGCCCTCGCCCAGCAGGACCCAGTCGTCGCCCTCGCCGGTCCAGACCTGGTCGTCGCCGCCGAAAGCCGGATCCTCGATCACGCTGGCGAAGATGTTGCGCACCCCGTCCTCGTAATCCAGTTCCGCCATGTCGCCGGCGATCACGTCATCGCCGCCCGCGGTGCGGATGGTGTCGTCACCGAAGCCCCCGAACGCCACCACGTCGCCGTCGCCAGCGGTAATGCTGTCGTTGCCGCCGACCTCGCTGTTGGCGGTCTCGACCCGGGTCAGCGCCCCGGCCGAGGTCGCCCGGATACGCCCGTTGTCGCCCAGCACCACGGCCCCGCCCGGCCCAAGCGCGACCGTATCGGCTCCCTGCCCGGCGATGACCCAGTTGTTGCCCTGGCCCGCCTCGATCAGATCGCCCGCCCCTGCCGAGGGCAGATCGTTCAGCGCATTGAAGTCGGTGCGCGCACCGCTGGTGTAATCAAGTTCCGCGAAGTCACCGGCAATCACGTGATCACCCGAGCCGACCCGGATGGTGTCGCTGTCGCGGCCCCCGAAGACCACAGCATCGCCAAAGCCCATGTCGATCTCGTCGGTGCCGCCAAGGGCGTGTTCGAAGCTCTCGACGCGGATCATGGCAAGGCCGTCGCTCTGCTGGATGCGCCCGCTGTCGCCCAGCACCACGCCGCCGCCGTCGCCGGTGGTCACATCGTCTCCGCCCTCGCCTGCGATGATCCAGGTGCGGCCGTCTCCGGTCTCGATCAGGTCATCGCCGCCCACCGACGGAGTATTGGTCAGCGCGGTGAAATCGGTACGGATGCCATTGGTGAAGTCCAGCTCCGCCAGGTCGCCGGCAATCGAGTGATCGCCATTGCCAAGCCGGATCTCGTCGCCATCGCGCCCGCCCATCACGACCATGTCGCCCGAGCCCGCGTCGATGCTGTCCTCGCCGCCGACCGTCGAGTTGGTCGTCTCGATCCGCGTGAACGCCAGGCCCGAGGTCTGCTGGATCCGCCCGTTGTCACCGAGGACAACGCCGCCGCCATGGCCGAGGTCGATGTCGTCCCCGCCCTGGCCGCCGATCACCCAGTTGAGGCCGTCTCCAGCGTCAATCGTGTCATCGCCACCCGCGTCGGGGACGTCGTTAAGCCCGTTGAAGTCGGTCTGCACACCGGCGGTGAAGTCGAGTTCCGCGATGTCACCGGCAATCGTATGATCGCCTACGCCCAGCTTGATCCAGTCACCATCGCGGCCACCCCATGACCACCATGTCGCCCGAGCCGAAGTCGATGTCATCGGCGCCACCGACGAGGCTGTCGGTGGTTTCGATGCGGATATAGGCGCCGAGCGCGGTCTGCGCGATGCGGCCGTTGTCGCCCAGCACCACGCCGCCGCCGTTGGCGCCGGTGATCGTGTCGCCGCCCTGGCCGCCGATGACCCATTTCACCCCGTCGCCGAGGGTGATCTGGTCGGCCCCTCCGGCCTCAGGCGCGCTGTCGGAACTGTCGGCCACGGCGGGCAGGATGCCGTCGTGCACGGTCAGCGATCCCGCGTCGCCCAGCACCACGTCGGCGCCGGTGCCGGAGGAGATCGTGTCTCCGCCCGCGCCCGCGATGATCCAGTCTTCGCCCGAGCCGGTGGTGATCTCGTCCGCACCGCCCTCGTCGTCGCGCACCGAGGACACGCGGGCGATGGAGCGGGTGTCGAAGGCGCGGTTCACCCCGTCGAGCTGCTCGATCACGCCGAAGTCGGCGAGGATGATCGACTGGCCCAGCGAGGTGATCACGTCATCGCCCGCCGCGGCCAGCGCGTCGCCGGTCTGGGCGTCATAGCCATCGGCGCTGGTATCCTGCTGGGAGACCACGGAAATCAGCTGGTCCTGCAGGTCGTTGCGCAGGCTCAGGTCGATGTTCAGACCGTTGTCGCCGTAGATGTGATCCCGGCCCGAGAGCCCGGCGATGGTGTCATTTCCCGAGCCGCCCAGCAGGTGGTCGTCGTAATTCGAGCCGGTGATGCTGTCATCGCCGACGCCGCCGTAGATGATCACCGTGCCCATGGCCGCCGAGGCGTCGATACTGTCGTTGCCCCCGGCAATGAAGGCGCGGCCAGAGCCGTTGATCGCCCCGGTATAGGTCGAGTAGCGATCACCGCTCTGGGTGGTGTCGCCGAAGATCGCCAGCACGCGGTCCTCGCCGCCCGCCAGGGCCTCGCCCGAGGCGGGTGCGGTGACGGTGATCGTGTCGGACCCGCCGCCACCATGAATGGCGGTGATCGCCCCCGCGGCGGTGCTGTCGATGGCCAGCGTGTCGTCGCCCTGGCCCAGCATCAGCTCGACCACCTCGAACTCGGCATAGGTGATGCCCGCGTCATAGGTGACATAGCTGGGCGCGGCCACGGTGCCCTCGTTCAGCACGAGGTCGGTCGCGACCATGCCGAAGCCGGTCAGGCGGGTTTCCGTCAGCGTGCCGCTCTGGTTGGTGAGTGCGCCTGCGTTGAAGAACAGCAGCGTGTCGGTCTTGGTGTCCTCGTCGACGGGCGAGGAGACCTCGGGCAGGGGCTCGTCGGTTTCGGTGGGCAGCTTCAGGCCCTGTTCCAGCGCCCGGTCGGTGCCCGGCCCGATGCCGCCGTAGACATAGAGCGGGCCGCGGATGCCGGTCAGCACCTGCTCCTGTGCCTCGACGGCGACGGTGGGTTGGCCCTCGGCGGGGGGCACATCGGCCTTGGTGAGGGTGATCGTGACCGGCTGGTCCCAGTTGTCGGCTGTGAAGGTCACCTTGCCGTCGACAAAGCGCGGGTCGGTCGAACTGGGCAGGGTCAGCCCGTCGGACAGGATCGAAACCACCACATCGGCCGTCGGCGCCTTCGACAGGACCATCGTGTAGCTGTCCGTCGCCCCTTCCGAGACGATGGTGCTGCCATTGGTCTGCGTGATGATCACCGAGCCCTTGTCGTTGTCGGCCACGGTGACGTCGATCTCGGTCTGCTCGACCGCGAGGAAGGCCGAGGCCGGGTCGGTCGAGCTGACCTCAAGCGCCAGGGTGTGGCGCTCGGTATTCTCTTCACCGCTGTCGTCCATGGCGGTGACGATGATCGTCTTGACGTCCGACCAGTCGGCATCGGTGAAGGTCACCGAGGCGATGTCCAGTTCAAGATCGCTGCCCGCGAAGGTCGGGGTGACGGTGATCGTCTCGCCCGGCTCGGGGGCGCGCGACAGGCGGATCTGCAGCGCATAGCCGGTGCCGCCCTCGACAAGGTCGACCTCCGAGGGGTTGCCCTCGACCAGCACCATGGCCTTGTCGTCGTCGTAGACGGTGACTTCGGCATTGGCGATCTTCGGCGTCGAGGTCAGGCCCGTGCCGGTGGCCGCGTGGCTGATCACAACGTCGCGGGTGCCCTCGGCGGCGCCGTCCTGCGGCGCCTTGACGTAGACGGTCACCCATTCATTGGCATTGGTGAACTCGATCACCTGGGCCGAGGCGTAATCCCCCGTCGCCGAGGTCGCCACCAGTGCCGAAAGCGCCGGGTCGATATCGGTCAGCTCGCGGTCCTCGGTCGAGGAGCGCGCCGCCGAGACGGTCAGGTAGACGGTGCCCGCCACGGCCTCGGTCATGCGGATGCGGTAGCTGCCCCAGGTGCCGCCCTCGTCCAGCACCGCAAGGCCCGAGGTATCGACCTCGAACAGCCCGCTTTCGGCAGAGGCGACATTCAGGCGCAGCCCGTCGACGAAGATCTGGTTGAAGGCCGGATCAGCCGACAGGACGGAGTGGTTGATGACCGAGGAGGTGCCCTCGACCTCCTGGCTGACGATCTCGTTGGTGACATCGCCCGCGACCGAGATGGTGTCCGAGCCGAGGCCGCCGATCACCGTCACCACCATGCCTTCGGCTGTGGAGAGCACGTAGAAGGTGTCATCGCCCTCGAGCCCGTCCACTTCGGCCTTCTCGACACCCGCGAAGGAGATGTTGAGACCGGCGCCGTAGATGCCGCCCTCGGTGATCAGGAAGCTGTCGTCGGCCTCGGTGCCCAGCACGACGATGGTATCAGTGCCCGCGCCGCCATCGATAGAGAGGGGGGCGTTGATGTTGTAGAGCACCTTGTCATCCCCGGCGCCGCCGAAGACCTCGGTATCGCCGCCGCCCGCGGTCAGCGCGCTGTCGGCCTTCAGCACGAAGGCGCGGACCACGAAGGTGTCATTGCCGCTTTCGCCGAAGAGCTTGGTCAGGGCCTTGTTGGAATAGACGTTGAAGGTGTCGTGCCCGGTGCCGCCGAAGATCACCATTGCCTGGCTGTTGCCCGGGGTCAGGAAACCCTGGGTGGTTTCCACGGTGTCGATCTCGTCGCCGATCGCGACATGGGGCGCCTGGCGGTCGGCGCCGAAGAGCTGGCCGATCTGGAAGGTATCGTCGCCTGCGCCACCATCGAGGGTGAACAGGGTGCCGGTATCGTCCGAGGCGATGTAGTCGTCGCCGTCCAGGGTGTTGATGCGGATCCGGCCGTTGATCGAGGGCGTGTAGTTGATGCGCTCGACATCTTCGGTGATCGCGCCCTCGGCGTCGGTGTTGAGCAGGGCGACGAAATTGGCGCGCACCAGTACCGTATCGGCAGTGTCACGGCCGTTGATCGTCAGGATATCGGCACCGTCGCTGTCGCCGCCGCTGTCGACGAAGTCCAGTACGTAGCTGCGCGCTGCGTCGGGGCGGTTGACGATGAACTCATCCGCCGCGCCCTCGCCGTCGATCAGGAGGCTGTCGGCGGCATCGCGGGCATTCAGCGAGGTCAGGGTGAAGAGGTCCTCGCCACCGCCCAGCTTGACCGTCACATCGCCGTCGATGCGGGTCGGTTGCAGCAGCACGCTGTCCTCGTCACCGTAGGTGGTCAGCGTGATGGTCGCCGCATCCCAGGTGCCGAAGGCTTCGATCGCGGCACCCTCGCCGTCGCTGGCGAAGCGGCTGCCGTCGCCTTCCAGGGCCAGCAGGCCGGTCACGGTGACCTCGCTTTCCAGGCTGAAGGACAGGCTGTCGCCCGCCCGCAGCGTGGCGTTCGAGGCCGAGAGGCTGGCCGCGCCGGTCAGCACCAGCGCGGTTTCCGCGTTGATTTCAAGCGTCGCGGCGGTGACCTTGGCATCGCTGCCAGTCAGTTCCAGCTGCGCGTCCGATCCCAGCGTCAGGCTCTGGCCCGTGGCGTCTACTTCCTTCGACAGGGTCATGGCGCCCGCCGAGGTGATCACCCCGGTGCCCGCCAGGTCGATGGCGAGGCCGTCGAAATAGGCGCTGTCGATCAGCAGGGTGTTCAGCTCGTGCAGCCAGGCGCCGCCCGAGGTGGTCTGAAGCGCCAGCCGGGTCACGTCGGTGACAAGCGCGCTGGACGCGGTGCCGACGGACTCCGCCTGGAGACGGGCATAGGTGGTCACGATAGTGGCGGCGGAATCCGAGCGGGCGTTGGTGATCGCCCCGGCGACCGAGAGGGTCACCAGCTCTTGCGAGGTGAGGCGCATCAGCGGCAGCGCCCCGGCGGAGGTGATCCAGATGGTGTTGACAGCCTCGGCGCTCAGGTGCCCGCCACTGCCGGTGATCAGCAGGTCGAAGGGCAGTGCCTGGGTGCCGATGTAGCTGAAGCGGCTGTCCAGCACGATGACATTGCCCGACAGGGTCGAGCCCTCGGCGCCGGAAATCGCCTGGCGCACCGCGATATCGGCGGTGCCCGTGACGGCGAGGTCCTCGCCCGCCTCCAGCTCGAACTGGTCGTAGTCCGACAGGTAGAGGTTGCCGCCGACGGTGCCGAAGATGCCGCCCGAGAGGTCGATCTCGATCCGGTTGCCGGTCGAGCCGACATTGCCGGTGACGTCCAGCTCGACGGTGACGGCGTTGAGATCCAGCGAGGGATCGGCGTCGTCCCCGGCGGCATCGGTCAGGTTGCCGCCGACGGTCAGCTTGGCGTTGCCCAGCACGTCGATGTCGCCGATCCTGAGGTCAGCCGGGGTCTTCAGGTCGAGGCTGCCGCCGATCAGGGCGCGGGTCACGGTCAGATCGCCGCCCTTCTGCTCGATGAAGGCATCCTGGCCGGTCTGCAGCATCAGCGTCGAGCCATCGGTGATATTGACCCGGAAGAAGCTGTCCGAGGTGCCGATCGAGCCATCCGCGACAAGGCTGACGTAGTCCGAGGCCGTCGCCGCGTAGCCGCCCGAGGCGACATCGTAGAGAGAGCCGGTCGAGACGATCCGCAGGAAGCCGCCCGCGTTGGCGCCCTTGACGTTCAGGGTCGCGCCGTCGTGGCCGATCCCGGCGAGGCCGGAGGAATTCATCGTCAGCAGCAGCGCCGCCGAGGCGGTGAGCGCGCGCAGGTTCACATCGGCGAAGGGTCGGGCCGAGACGCGCTGGACACTCCAGAGGTCGGCCATGATGTCGCCGTTCGTGACATTCACGAAGGCCGGATCCTCGGCGAAGCTCTTGGTCGAGGTGATCTCGGACCAGCCGGCGCCCGGGGCATCCCAGTTCACCGACTGCACGGCAACGCCGGCCGTGCTGCCCGAGGTGTTGCGGAACAGGCGATAGGTCGGGGCCGGGTCGCTTTCGCCCGCCACCGGCCACGAGTTCCAGACCGCGATCACCTCGCCATCGGCGACCGACAGCGTCTGAGCCGCATCATAGTCGGTGAAGATCACCGTCAGCCTGGTCCAGTTGCCGGTATCCGCCGCCAGGCCACCCTGCTCGGGCTGAGCGGTCAGCGTCGCGTCGCCGCCGGTACGGATGTAGAGGTCATAGACCACGTCGACGATATCCTGGGCCTGCAGCGAACGGCGCAGGTTTTCCTGGGCCAGCTTCTCGGCGGGCGAGAGGCTGTCGAGATCCAGGGTGAAGTCGATCTGAACGGGTTCGGTCAGCGTGCCGATCTGCCCCTGCCCGTCGGCCGAGCCGGAGGCGGTCAGGATCACCTCTTCGGCGATGATATTGGCGTTCTCGGCCGCCGCCCCTGCCCCGCCGGTGACGGCGCTGATCTCGAGCAGCGGATAGAGCTCCAGCGCGACGGAGGAGGACAGCGTGCTGTCGATGGTGCCGTATTGGCTCTGCGCCGCGTCGATGGCCGCCTCACGGGCCGAGCCTTCGAGGAAGAGGCTCTCGACGTAGGTGCCCTTCTGCTCGCGCGCCTTGTTGGCCTCGTGCAGGTCCTCGTAGAGATAGGTCAGCTCGGCCTCGAAGGCGGCCTTCTCGGCAGCGGTGTCAAAGCCCGGGATCGCCGCGTCGTAGTCGCTGGCGCGGCTGCCGACGGCACCGCCCTCGGCCATGTCCTCGGCGGCCGAGAGATAGGCCCCCTCGCTGTCCTTGGCCCCTTCGGAAGTGGTCGCGGCGCGGACGTAGTCGATATAGCCGGTCAGCACCGCATGGTCGAAGGACCAGACGGCGTTGTGGATGTCCTCGAAGCGCGCGGTGGCAGCGTCGATGGCAGCCTGCTGGTCGGTCGCGTTCAGCAGGGCCCAGGCGGCGGCACCGCCGGCCTCGGCCTCGAGGTAGGTCTGGAAACTGGCCAGCTCGGTCAGCTCGGTCTTGCTGGCGGCGTCGCCGTGGATCTGCTCGACGTAGTCACGCAGGTCGCTGTCGGTGCCGGTGGCATAGCTGGCCAGCAGCTGGTGCACGGTGCCGTAGCGGGCGTTGATCTGCGCCCCGGCCAGTTGCGCCAGCTGGCTGGCGACCTCGGCCTTGAAGCTGGACATCTCGGACAGCTCGACGGTCTCGCCGTCGACCCAGATCACCGCGTAGTAGTTGGCGTAAAGCTCGGTGTCGAAGAAGGGCTTGTCGTAATACTGCTGATGCAGGGTGTTGTAGGTGTCGAAGATGATCTGCTCGGCTTCGGCCGTGTCGATATCGGGATCCGAGGCGGCCAGCGAGGCCACCAGATCGTCGTAGGTCGACAGCGCGGTCAGGTCCGACGACACGGCCCCCGCGCCCAGTTCCTCGCGGATGTTGGTCCAGTATTCGACGTAATCGGCATAGTCGGCGCGCAGGGCGGCATCCAGCTGGAAGCCGATCACCGTGCGGTTGCCGTCGGTCAGGCCGAGGCGGGCCTTGTAGGCTTCGAGCCGCGCGGCGGTGATCGCGCCATCGGTTTCGAAGTTGTAGTCGTAGATCGAGCCTGCCGCGGCGGTGATCTGCACCGCGCCACTCAGCGAGCCGACCGAGATCGGCCCCAGCTCATCCGGGCGGATGAAGTCGGTACGGATGTACTTCGGCTGCACCAGATGCAGGTCACCGGCGATTTCGGTGATGTTCATGCCCAGCCCGGCCGAGGCGGCAAAGCCGCCGTCGGTGTCGGTATGGTCGGTGTCGATCCCCACGGCCTGCGCGGCGGTGCCGATCAGACCCGAGGAGGACTGCAGCTCGACCCGGTCGCCGGCGATGACGGAGCCGGACGAGGCATAGATGCCCTGCGGCGCACGGATCACCACGTCGCCGCCGGTCGAGATCACGTTGGTGATCCTGGCGACGCCGCGGTCGTTGCTGTCCGAGCCGACGGTGATCTTGATGTCGCCGGTGGCGCGGATGTCGAGCACGCGGGCGTCATCGGGCGCCTCGCTGTCGCCGGCGCTCCAGGCGGGGGCATCGGCGGTGACGAAGTTGACCAGCGTCAGCGTGACCGAGCCGTCGGTATCCACTGATTGCAGGTAGCCCGAGACCGAGACCCCGTCCTCGGCGGTGATCGAGCCACCGTTGACCCCGACCGCCCCGCCCGGCAGGGCAAACTGCGGGTTGAGGAAGACCTTCGCCTCGGGCGCGGTCTTGATGTCGCCCGCGATCACCACGTCACCGACGCTTTCGATGCGCACTTCGGGCGTGGCGTTCAGGTTGGCGAATTCGATCGAGATCTGGTGATCGGCAAGGATCGCGACATCCCAGTACTTCTTCAGGCCTTCGACCGTCGTCGTCTCGTTGTAGACGGTCTTCTTCTTCATGTAGCCGCCACCCTCGGTCCATTTCCGGGTGGTCTGGTCGAAGTTCTTGAAGGTCGAGAGATATTCACCGGTGTCGCGGTCACTCTCGGTGAAGGTCGGGGAGGTCGTGACCTCGAAGGCATCCGCATAGGCGGCCTTCATGGAGTTGTCGCTCTCGAAGAGATCGGACAGTTCGATCTGCAGCGTATCGGCGACGTTGTACCTGTAGTAGGTCCCGTCGGGCCCGCGTACCACGTCGTCGAAGACCAGTTCGACGTCGTAATTGGCGACGTTCTTGTAGCGCACCAGCACATCCGGGTATTCGCCCGCGCTGGCCGAGGGCGTTTGCGTCCAGCCGCCCAGGGCGATCAGGTCAGCATAACTCGACAGAGCCTGGCTTTCCAGCAGCGGCGCATCGTCCAGCGTCTCGGTGTTCTTGGACAGCAGGGTTCCGCCGCCGGCGTCGAAGTTGAAGAACAGGTTGAAGGTCTTCTCGTAGCGGGTCTCGATGGTCTGTTCCACCGTTCGCTGCCCTTGCGAGTAGATGTAATAGGTGCCCTCGACCGGCGCATAGCTGCCGGTGTCGTTGGACGACAGCGTGCCCAGCTCGACGAACTCGACGCCCTGGAAGTTGCCCTCGCCGTCGCGCGAGATCAGGCCGTAGCTTTCGGTGCGGGTGACGCTGCCCGCGCTCTCGGTATAGGTCGTGCGCCGCGCCACGCTGTCGGCATGATCGCCCGTCTGCAGGGTGTCGGTGATCTGGATCACGCCCTTGCGGTCGGTCGAGGTGTCGATCTCGTTGACGATCAGCTTGTAGCCGGAATTGTTGCGGATCGAGACATTGGCATAGCCCGAGGCCACCACGATGCGGCCACCGCCGGTCGAGATGACGTTGCCGGTGATTTCCACCCGGCCGCCCGAGAAGACCATGTCGTCGAGAATGAAGGCCTGTTCGGCGGAATCCCACCGCCCCGTCACGGGCACCGCGGTGCCGTTGATCTCGCCGAAGGTGACGCCGTTGATGGCCTGCCCGTCCTCGCCCGAAAGCGAGGTGTCGTAGGTCGGGGCGACGAAGTTCTCGTCGATGGTGATCGAGGCCTCGGTGACGCCCGACTGGATCAGCCCGTTGACGTTCACATAGGTCGCGACGATCGAGATCATGCCGTTGGCCACCACGGCAGAGCTGGCCGCGGTCGCGGCGATGGCGGCGTCGATGGTCGCCTTCACGTCGGTGTTGTGGGTGTCCGAGACGTAGTCGGTGACCTTGGTGTTCTTGGTGCTGCCGGCCGGTTCGACATTGCCGACAAAGCCCGAGATGCCGTTGTAGAGCGCCGGGTTCGAGCCGACGTGATACCAGTCGGTGGTGATGGTGAAATCACCCCCCGCCGAGATGTTCACCGTCTGGCCCGAGATCTGGCCGGTGATGCGGATCGCGGCGGTGTCGTTGTTCAGCGTGACATTGCCCAGCTCGTTCACCACCGAGCCGAGGACATAGAGATCCGGCGGCAGGGTCGGCACGGTCTGCGGCTGGTCGAAGTTGCCGAGGCTGTATTGTTCGTCGAAGTAGTCCTGGATCGCGGTGATATAGCCGTACTCGCCCCGGTTCATCGCCGCGACCGAGACGGTGATCGTCGCCGTCGGCTCGGTGCCGTCATCGGCACCGGTCAGCTTGACGTCGTTGACGTAGATATTGCCCGGATAGAACTCGGTGTAATCGCCTGTGTATTCCGAGTAGCGCGCCACCTTGGTGTTGTCGATGATCACGTCGCCCACGCGATGCATCAGCATCATGTTGGAGTAGACCTTGATCTCGACATCCTTGTGGGCCTTCAGCACCGGATCGCCGCCGCTGGTCAGGCCCGAGAAGGCCGAGGCGCCGTCATCGCTCTCGATGAAGATCGAGCCCGGCGCGGCGGTGATGTCGGGGATGGTGATGAACAGGGTTTCCAGCGTCTCCTCGACGACGCCGCCGGTCTCGTCCGGCGGGGTCAGGCCGAGCTGCTGCATCTGGGTGGCGATCTGTTCCAGCTGGGCCTGGTAGCGGACCAGGGCCTCCTCGTTGGTGTCGTATTCCGACATCAGCTGCTGGATCTTCTGGTACTGCGAGGCCAGCAGGGTCGCCAGGCGCCCGACCGAGACGGTGGGCGCGTTGATCGCCGTGGGACGCACCACGATGATCTGTTCCTCAAGCGCGTCGCGCATGAAGCCACCGGCATCGCTCTGGTAGGCGGCATCGATCTGCTGCGCACTGGGCGAAGAGATGCGCTGCCACAGCGCGGTGTTGGTGTAGTCGGCGGTGTTCATGTTCAGCGCGACGACGCCGCCGCTTTCGGCGCCGATGAAGCGGTAGTAGCCGCCGCTGGCGCCGGTCGCCCCGGCAGTGATCGAGGCGGCGGTCAGCTGCACCACGTCGCCGTAGAACAGATCCATGGACAGCTCGGCGCTGTCCCAGAAGCCGATGGTGTAATCCTGGGTCAGGTCCAGCCCCAGGGCGGTCTTCTCGGCATTGGTCAGGCTGCGCTCGGCGTCACCGCCGGACAGCATGCCGGGGTTCTTCGCCTGGAAGTCGGCGGCATCGTAGACCAGGTAGTGCGACTGGAAGTTGACGCCCGCACGCACCTGCGCGGTCTCGGCGATATCGACGGTGTTCGAGGTGCTCTGGCTGCCCTGGTTGGCGACACCGTAGCCATAGGGTGGCACGGCCAACACCAGCACCAGGCCGTCGTAGCCGAAGCTGCTGAGCCCGTCCTCGGCCTCGATGAAGACATTGCCCGCCGAAAGAAGCTGAGAGCTGCCGGTGATCGACACGTCGCTCTTGAGGTCGGTGGTGTTGGTCTGCACCGCCACGCCCAGCGACACCCCAAGCGAGACCAGCGACCCGTTCGCCGCAGTGCGCGAGACCATGGTGTTGACGGTGCCATTGGCCTTGCCCGCGGTCAGGGCCAGGCGGTTGGCCTGGATCACCGAGTCGTTCACGTTGATCGTGGTGTCCGAGAAGGTCTTGGCGGTGACGGAGATGCCGAGGTTGGCCGAGAGGTAGCCCGCCTGGAAGATCGCCGCGTCGGCGGTGTTGCGCATGTAGGCGCGGGTCTCGACGGTGACCTCGCCCGAGAAGTTCTCGATCGAGGCGCCGTCCATCGAGACATCGGTCTCGGCGCGGATGATCTGGCTGCTGGTGGCGACCGCAGCTCCGGCCACGCCGGAGACCGCATGCACCTCGATGGCATCGGCGACCGAATGGTCGGAGAGCGCGCGCAGCGTGACCGAGCCGGGATCGGCATAGGAGCCGACGCCGACGATACGGGTCTTGCCCAGGTCGACCTGGCTGACCGACTTGTCGCTGTCGGTGCCGATATCGGCCACCGTGCCCAGGTAGGACAGGCCCACCAGGTTGCCGGCGCCGGTGGTGACGTTGTTTTCCACCTTCTTGCCGCCGCCGTCGGTGTCGACGATGCCTTCCTTGTAGAGCTTGTTGTAGCTCTGCACCTGCACGGAGCGGGCGATGATCAGCGTGCGGTCGTCCGCCGCGCCGGTGCCCTGGGTGAAGCGCACCGTGGCATCGCCCGTCGAGGTCAGCAGCAGCGACGCCCCCGAGCCCGAGGCCACGGCGATCGAATAGGCATCCGCGGCACCGTCGACCTCGCGGTCGGCACGGGCGGCGATCGAGACCGCCTCGGCGGTCAGGCTGGTGCCATCGTCGATCCGCACATCGGCGGTCGCCGCATCGGTCACGGTGGTCTCGGCGCCGGTGCCGACATAGCCGCCGCCGCCCCCGGCGGTGGTGGTGGCCCAGATGTCCGAGATCAGCTCGGCCTTCAGGCTGATGGTTTCGGCCTGCAGCGCGCTGCCGTTGATGACCATCAGCTGGCTGTCGTAATCGTAGCCGGTGCCGCCGCTGGCCTTGGCGAAGGAGGTGCCGAGGGCCCCGATCCCCGCCGCCACGCCGGTATTGGACGAACGCAGGTACATGTCGTAGGAGGCCAGGCCGGTGATCTGGTTGCCCGCCACCAAATTGGCGTTGTCGATGATCGCCTGCACCTGTCCCTCGGCCAGGGCGCGGCCCACGTTGACCACCGCCGCGACGGCGCCGATGCTGACGCCGGTGGCGCCGACCTTGGTGATATCCACATCCGAACGCGACCACAGGGCGATGTCCTGCGCGGTCACCTTGGCATTGCGGATCGCCGTGCGCACGGTCGAGCCGTGGCGGCTTTCCAGCACGGCAGCGCCGATGGCCAGGCCGACGGCCGAGGCCGCGACGGTGACATTGTCGATGTTCGAGGACATCTCGACGGTCTCGGTCGCGCGCACCTCGACGGTGCCGCTGCGCGCCTCGACCTGGCGCTGGTCGCTGTCCAGGTCGATTTCGGCCAGCACCTCGTTCGAGGTATCAAGGAAGATGTTCAGCCCGCCGCCCGCCGCCGTGAAGCCGCCGCCCGCCAGCGTCACGCCGACGCCGTTCAGGTCATTGGCGATGGAGGTCGCGGCAGCATGGACGGTGACGTTCCCGCCCGCCTCGACCATCGTGTCGCTGCCCACGCCGCCCAGCACCTGGGCGCGCGAGGCATTGCCGATATCGACGTTCAGCAGCGAGACCGAGATCGACACCGCCGTGGCGCCGACCGAGGTCGCGGTGCCCACCATCGTATTGCCCTCGACCCCGTCCACGGTGTCGTCGACCGTGGTGCTGGAGGTGGTCTGAAGGGTGATCGAGCCCCCCGCGATCAGGTAGCTGTCCTCGGCGATGGCCTCGACGGTGGAATGGTTTGTCACGTTGATGCCCAGCCCCGCGACGGCGACGCCGCCGCCGATGCCGATGGCCAGCGCCACAGAGGCGGCGGCGACCCGCAGGTGGTGCTCTTCCGTGGCCGAGGCCGACAGCGTCAGGTCATCGGCGGCATCGAGGTAGCTGCCGGTGGCATAGACGCGGGTGACCTGGGCACGGTCGGCCTCGCTGTCGCCGCCGACCTGGCTCTTGGATATCGAGATCCCGATGGAGCCCGCGCCCGCGACGATGCCGGCGCTGGCCGCGACGGCAGCCGAGGTCACGGCCGAGGTCGAGTGGGTGGTCGAGGTGGCGACAAAGCTCATGTCGCCGATGGTCTCGTCGCCGTCGCTGGTACCGCTGGTGCGGATCCGTGCATCGGTGATGACGATCTCCGAGGTATTCTTGATCACGTTGGTGGAATTGGCCCCCGCGCCCGACAGGGCGAGGCCGCCGAAGATGCCGCCCCCCGCCGCGACCGAGGCGGCAACGGAATAGGCCTTGGCCGTGGCGTCATTGGTGGCCGTGGCCGAGATCCGGCCCTGGGCGGTATCCGCACCGTCTCCGTCGCTGTCTACACCGGCCTGGATCATCGGCGCCGAGGTCAGGGCATTGTCGGTGATCAGGATCTGCGCCGAGGTCTTGAGGTCATTGCGCGCGATGGCCGCGCCGATGGAGATCGCGACCCCCACCCCGATCGGGGCCACGGCGGCCGCCAGCGCCGCGCCGACCGCCGTGGCGGTGGACGAGGAGGTGTCGGAGGCGATCAGGGTCAGCGTCTCGGTTTCGAGGAACTTCGAGCTATCGCCATAAGCGGCGGTGCGTTCGATCTCCACCAGGGTGGCGGTGTAGATCTCGTTGTTGACCCCCGCACCCGCGCCCGAGGCGGCGCCGGCGGCGAAGCTGTCGACACCGACGGCGACCGAGTTCGCATTGCCGAGCGCGGTGATGGTCGCGCTGTTGGTGGCGCTGATGGTGCTGGCGCCGGTCATCGACAGGCCCGCGTCGCGGATCCGCGCGGTGACGTCGAAGGCATCGTCCGAGGTGCCGATGCGGTTCGACACATGGGTCGCCCCGATCGAGACGCCAAGCCCGCCGCCGCTGCCCGCGACGCCGATGGCCACGGCGACCGAGACGACGGAGGCGGTGATCACCGCCTCGTTCACGGCGCTGACCAGCAGGCTGCCCGCCGTGCCCGCGTTGACATCGGTGATCTCGGCCAGAGTCGATCCGGTGATCTTGTTGAAGGCGAAGGCCCCCGCCCCGGCGATGGCCACGCCGACCGCGCTGGAGCCCGCGACCGACACCGAGGCCGAAACGGCAATCGCCTCGATTTCAAGCTTGCGACCGCCCGAGCTGGTCCTGGCCTCGACCGAGAGCGCGTTTTCCACGTCCAGAAGGCCTGTGCCGGTCAGCCCGGTGATCCGGGCCACGGTATCGGCCTCCATCTCGTTGCGGGCCACCGCCACGGCGATCGAGACCGCCACGGCGCTGCCGCCGGCGACCGAGACGGCCACGGCAGCCGAGCCGACGCCCGAGTAGATATCCGCAAGGTTCAGCGCGGTGACCGAGACGCTGTCGGCCGCCAGCTTGTGGCTGCTCGTGCTGCCCGAAACCTCCGCCAGCACCTCGGCCTGTCCGAGGTTGGCAGCGCCTGCACCGGCGCCTGCACCGGCCAGGCCGAAGCCCCCGGTCGCGGCCACGGCCACAGAGGCGGCGACCACATGGGCGTCGATGTCGATCTCGCTCTTGGCGGCAATGGAGACGTCTCCGCCCAGGGTCAGGATGCTGTCGGTAACCCGCGCCGCGACGATGAAGCCATGATCCGAGGGCAGGCCGCTGACCGCGCTGTCGGGCGCATCGGTCTGGTTGATCGCCACGGCGACGCCCAGGGCGACACCGCCGCCCGCGCCACCACCGGCCGCCACGGCCACCGCGAGGCCGACGACAACCGCCGTGATATCGGCATCCGAATAGGCATCCAGCGACATGTCGTCGACGCCCGAGACACTGGCACCATCGACCAGCGCATAGGTCGCGCCCTTGATCGTGTTGCCCGATCCCGCGCCGCCACCGGCAAAGCCGACCGGCCCGGTGGTGCCCGCCACCGCCGCAGCAAGCGAGACCGAGGTGATGCGGGTCGAGTTCTCGACGTCGAGGAAGAGGTTGTTGATGCCCGCAGCGCCGCCCGTGCCGGTCACATTGGCGCCAAGCCGCGCGCCGGTCACCGAGGTGATGATGTTCGAGGCCGCCGAGAAGCCGACGGCGCCGGCGCCCAAGGTGCCGCCGATGGCGGCAGCCGCGCCGAAGGCGACCGAGGTGATGCCCGCGTCGTTCGAGGCGGTGACGCCCAGGTCGGCCTGGTTGGCCAGGGTGATCGTCGCCGCGCCGATGCTGGCCTCGACATCGCTGTCGATCTCGGCCAGGGCGACGCTGCCCGCCACCGCGATGGCCACCGCAGAACCCATGCCGATGGCCGCCGCCGCGCCGACGGAGACGGTGACGATGCCGCTGGCATCATCCGCCGTCACCTGCAGGCCCTTGGTCTGGCCGGTGGTCGCATCGGCAATGTCGGTCGAGGACGAGGTCAGGGTGATCACCGCGCTGTCGCCGATGGCGGCGGTGATGTCGCGCTCGATATAGGTCGAGGCGAGGTTGAAGCCGACGCCGACCATCTTCGAGCCGCCAACCGCGGCGGTGATGTTCACCGACTGCGATTTCAGGTCATCCCGGTCGATATCGGTCTGGCTGAAGACATCATCGGCCAGCCCCGCCACCGCATCGTCGAGGAAGCCGTAGTCGTCGCCTCCGCCCACGGGCGCACGGGCCCCGGCGGCCACGGTCATGTGGCCCGAGGCATTGATGGTGGTCGCCCCGGTGATCTTGGAGGTGATCGAGCGGCGGTTGTCGATGACGCCGAAGGCCAGGCCCACGCCGCCATTGCCGAGCGAGATGCCGACCGCGCCGGCGATGTTGGTGATATAGCTGCTGTCGGTGGCCGTGGCGGTCAGGTCGCCCACGGTCCAGGTCCCCGAGGACGCGATCTCGACCTTGACGTCGCCCGCCAGGGTCGAGGTGGCGACCGAGCCGCCGACCGAGATGCCGCCCGAGCCCGCGCCGCCGAGCGCCACGGTGACCAGCCCCTGCTCGGAGCGTGCGATCAGGCTGGTCGCACCGGTGGCCTCGATCACGCCGTCGATCTTCACCGTCAGCGGCGTGTCGATCAGGTTCAGCGCGATCCCCGCGCCCCCTGCCCCGCCGCCCGAGCCGGTCAGCGCCAGGCCGAAGCCGCCGCCGACGGCGACATAGGTGCCCTCGTCGTAGGCTTCGGCGCGCAGGGTGCCGCCCGCGGTCAGCGTCGAGGTCCCGTCGACCAGGACCTTGGCGCCGAGGAAGCTGCGGTTCGCCGCCGCGCTGCCCGCCAGGGCGACCTTCTTCGAGACCGCCGCGCCGACCGCGACGGCGACCATGTCCATGTCGTTGCCCGCCAGCAGCACCATCGGCGTGGTGCCGGTGGTCAGGGTCGAGCCCGAGATCAGAACCTCGGTGCCGCGCGTCTCGTCATCGTCGTTCTTGGCGCTGGTGACGATGTTCACCGCCACCGCGATGCCAACCGCGGCATTGCCCGCCGAGAGCGCCGCGCCGCCGGCGCCGACACCCAGCCAGGAGGTTTCCAGCGCCGAGATGGTCAGCCCGCCGGAATTGCCGACCTTGATGTCCGAGTTGGTCACCTCGGCCACGGTCGACGAGGAATAGTGGTTCAGCGCCACCATGCCCACGCCCGCCCCGCCAGCGGAATCCGACGAGCCGGCGATGCCGAAGGCCACCGCATCCAGCACGATGTCGTTCAGCGCCGAGAGGGTGAAGCCATCCGCCGACACGCCCGTCGCATGGCCGACGTATTCGGCCAGCACAGTCACGAGGCTTTCCACGACAGAGAAGCCAAGCGCCACGCCGACGCCGGTCTTGCCGCCGTAAGCCGCTGCGCCCGCAACGGAAATCCAGTCGGCGGTGTTCTTGGCGGTGATCTCGACCTCGGGCGTGCCGGCCAGGGTGACCTGGTGGCTGGAGGTGCCCGAAAGGCCGGCTTCGATCTCGGTCCGGTTGACCGCGACGGTCAGCGAGCCGGTGACGGCGGTGCCCCGGTTGCCGGTCGCCACGGCGACGCCGGCGGCAAAGAGGTAGTAGCCGGACTCGTCCAGCGCGCTCAGCGTCAGCTTGTCCAGCGCCAGGGTGAATTCATTGCTGGCGGTGGTGATCTTCGACGAGATGTTCTTCTCGCTGTTCACCACGGTCACGGCGCCCGAGACACCGACGGTGGATTGCCCGGACGAGGTGGTCGAGACAGCGCCCGCGCCCGCGATCAGCACCTTGGTTGACTGATCCTTGGCCGAAAGGCTCAGCTCGCCCGCCTCGAAGCTGGCAAGGTCCGAGACCGTGGCATGGACGTTGACGGTTTCCTGCAGCGCGGTGGCCGAGCCCGAGACCGCGACGCCGCCCTTGCTGGAGGCCGAGGCCCCCGAGGCCCCGGACGAGGCGATGCCCGAGAGCGACCCGCTGGAGCTGGCCAGAGAGCTCGTGTCGGTCGAGCCGCCGGTGTCAGCCTGGTCGGTCGGCGGCGGATCCGAGGCCACGGCGGCCGCCACGGCGCCGAGCAGGATCACCCCCTTGGAGGCCGCATCGAAGCTGGCATTGCCGGTGATGTCGAAGGTGCCGCCGCTGCCGTCGCCGGCCACCTGCGCGCGCGCGGTGCGATCCGACAGCACGGTCACGCCCGAGAGGCCGACCGAGGTGCCGTCGGATACGGAGACCCCGCCCGCGAAGGCGAAGAGAGAGACGATCTCGGTCGCGTTGACCGTCAGGTCTCCGGACAGGGTGATCGTGCTGCCGGCGCCGATCTCGGCCCGGGCGGTGGTGTCGATGGAATAGTGGTTCCAGGCGCCGTTGATCGACAGCTTTCCGCCCTTGCCGCCTGCGGCCACGACCGAGACGCCCAGATGATGGGTGCCCGCCGTGACGTTCATGTCGTCGGCCTTCAGCCAGATATCCCCGACCTCGGCAATGGCGCCGGTCTGTTCCAGGTTGATGCCGATCGAGCCGCCGATGGCGGTCTCTGTCTCGCCCTCGCCAAGGGGGTTCTGGACGACCTTGCTGTCCTTGAAGCTTTTCTTGACGCCCGAGTAATGCGCCTTGATCGCGCCGCCAAAACCCTTGTCCTTGTAGCTGGCGGGGTTCGAGTAGTTCATCCCGAAGGGGGCGATATTGCCGACGCCGATGATGTTCTGGTCGGTGGCGCTGGCGCTGACATCGAGGCTGGCACCATCGGTGGCCGCCGCCGCGTCCGTGCCATCGGTAGTGATCACCACCTTGGCGCCGTCATGCACCCTGGCATAGGCGTTGTAATTGGTGTCGAGGTAATGCCCGGCCAGCGCGATGGAGGCTTTCTCGCCCCGCGCGAAGCTCTGCTCCCAGATGTTGAAGAGCTTGGTCACCAGCCCGAAGTTGTCGTCGAGGTAGGTGGCCAGTTCGCCGATGAAGCCGATCACGTAGCTGGACCAGTCGACCGCTTCCCAGTCGGCCGGCTCTCCGGCGAAATCCTCGGTCGCCAGGTCGACCTTCAGCTTGGTGGTCTTGGCCTTGTAATAGGTGCCGTCGTCGTCCTTGACGATATCCCCGGCGGAAATGTCCACTTCGCCGTCGGCGGGGGTGTAATCGGGATCGCTGAAGGCCTCGATCAGCGGCGAGATCAGCGTGGTCAGCCAGGTGGCGGTCGGGTCGAAGGAGTTCTCCGACGCCGCGTTGACCGTCACCGTGTCCTGGGCGCGCAGGGTGGTGCCGCTCTCGATCTCGGCATTGGCGGTGATGTTCATCACCGCGACGTTGACCGCCAGCGTGGCGCCATATTCCGAGGACTCGAGGTCGTTGCCCTCGTCGTCCTTGCCCTCGTTCGAGGCGAAGGCGAAGGCCGCCATGGTCGGGCGCACCGAGGCGGTGCCGTAGATATCGGCCGATCCGCCGAT
>NZ_AFPM01000070.1 GCF_000220565.1 Oceanicola sp. S124
ACCTGGTCGAGATCGACGCCGGCGACCACCCCATAGACCTGCCCCATGACGCTGCCGCCGTGGCCCCTGGCCAAGGCGCCGCCGCGGACCGCCTCTTTGCGCTGCTGCCCGACGACCAAGGCCCCGCCCTGCGCGCCATCTGGGAAGAGTTCGAGGGAATGCAGGGCGAGGCAGCCCAACTGGCCAAGACCGTCGACTACGCCATCCCGGTACTGCAGGTCTGGGCCGCCGATCCGCGCCGTGCCGACCACGAGGCAATCGCACGGGACAACACCGCCTCGGGCCGCGCCCGGCTGATTGCCCGCACCCGCCCCGCGCTCTTCGATCACCTGCACAGCGAGATGTCCTCAGGAACGCCCGAGATCGCCGCCCGTTCGGCCTTCCTGGCCGAGGCCGACCGGCTGAAGGGCGTGAGCCGCGCCACCACCCTCTGCGATGCCTCGCGACACGAAAACTCGGCGGAACACTCCTGGCACCTCGCGCTCTTTGCGCTGGTGCTGGGCGAGCATGCCCCCGAGGGCGTCTCGCTGGGCCGGGTCCTGCGCATGCTGCTGCTGCACGACCTGGTCGAAATCGACGCCGGCGACGTGCCGATCTACGCGCAGACCGCCGAGAACCAGGCCGCGACGGAAGCCGCCGAACTGGCCGCCGCCGAACGCCTCTTCGGCCTGCTGCCCGCTGCCGAGGGCGCCCCGCTCCTCGCCCTCTGGCAGGAATTCGAGGCCGCAGAGTCCCCCGACGCGCAATTCGCCAAGGCGCTGGACCGTTTCCAGCCGCCCCTGCAGAACCTCGCCTCGGGCGGCGTCTCCTGGAAGGCCCACAATGCGACCTTCGAGATGGTCGAGGCCCGTGTCGGCGCCCCGATCGCCCGCTCCATGCCCGCCTTCTGGGAGCATATCGCCCCGCAGATCCGCGCCTTCCTGGCCTGAGCGCCCGCGGCAACCGCGCACCGCCTCCGGCGGGAGTATTTTCCGCCTGGTGATGCTGCGGGAGGATGCCTGGAAAAGCGCCCTCCGCCTGCCTCCGGGAGCGTGCAC
>NZ_AFPM01000069.1 GCF_000220565.1 Oceanicola sp. S124
TGACATCGACGATCAGATCCACCCGCTGCGCCGGGGCGAGGAGGAACTGGCCCTGAACCGGTTCCGGCGCGTCCAGCGGCATCCCGTCCAGCGCGACACGCCATCCGCTCAGCCCCTGCAGCGCCAGCACGAAGATGCGGGCGTTGGCTCCGTTGATCAGCCGCAGGCGCAGGCGGTCGTTCTGGTTTGCCTTGAGGGTGAAATCAAAGTGCCCGTTGACCCCCAACAGGTTCCCCGTGCGGCCCCCGTGGCTGAGGGTCATCGGGTGATCGAAGCTCGCGGCGAACTGGCCCGTGTCGGGGTCCAGCAGCCAATCGTCCAACAACAGGACGTGATCGGCATCGACGTCGGGCGGCGAGGGTTCTACGACGATCAGGGCCCCGGCCAGCCCGCGCGCCACCTGTTCGATGGAGTTGGTGTGAGCGTGATACCAATAGGTCCCCGCGTCGGGCAGTTCGAAGGCGTAGTCGAACTGGCCACCAGGCGGGACCGCGTCCTGGGTTAGCCCGGCCACGCCATCCATCGCGTTGTCGATGCGGATGCCGTGCCAGTGGACCGAGGTCGGGACCGGCAGACAGTTGACGAGGCGACGTTCCAGCTTTGCGCCCTGAGTTGCGCGGATCACCGGGCCGGGCAGGGTGCCGTCATAGCTCCAGATCGGAGTGGGGCCGTAGCCTGGCGGGGCCAGCTGCACCGTTGCCTCCCCTGCGGTCAGCGCTGTCGGAGCCGCGGCATGGGCCGGGCGCAGGGAGGGCAGCGTCGCGAGACCGGCGCAGAAAGCGCGGCGGCTGAGGCGTAGGTCACTGGATCCCGTTGGCACGTTGCACCTCCCGCACATAGGCGATGATGGTTTGCACTTCGGCGGGTGTGACGCCGGGCTGGGCGGGCATGTCGCCGAACCGCCAGTGATGCGCCCGCACGCCTTGGGCAGCGGCCAGAGTGAAGGCCATGTCGCCGTGATGCGAGGGTTCGTAGATCTTGTGGATCAGCGGCGGGCCGAAGCCCATCTTGCCGGCGGCATTCTCGCCATGACAGTCGGCGCAGACCGAGTTGAAGGCACGTTCGCCCATCTGGGCGGTGTCGGAAAGGGTCTTGGGCAGGGTGACCTCGACGATTGGACCGCCCTCGGCCGGGGCGGCGGTGGCCGTGTCAGTCTGGGTCGGGATCGCGAGATAGGTGATCGCGCCCAGGGCAGCGAGGCCCAGGGCATAGAGAATATAGCGTTTCATTGGATGGTCCTGATGTTCCGGGAGCGGCCATGCAGAAGGCACGGCCATCGGGGGCCCGAGGGCCCGTGACTTTGGAACGTCAGAGACGCGGCGGTGGAGGATCCGCTGTCTGCGTGACCGAGTCCGCTGTGCGGGCCCTGTCCTGCCATTGGAGGGTTGCCGGTCTGAACTCCGAGGCCGGACCGAAAGGGTGCTGCGGCAACATCAGGCTGACGCAGATCGAGGCATGGTCGCAGACCGTCTGAGACATGTCCGAGCCGTTGCCCTCGTGAGGGATAGCGACGTCATCGTCCTGATCCGGGCAGCAGGCCGCGTCATGTATGGCGTCGCCCATCCCCATGCCAGCAGCGTGAAGTGGTGCAATCCCGGCGACCAGCCAGGCAAGTACGGTGATGAACCAGATCAGACGCAAAGTGGGGCCCTCCGCCGCCATCTTTCTCGAGGTCCTCTTCAGGGGTCAACCCGAGATGTCGTGAGCTGTCGGTCTGTACGCACGCCTAGCTTGAACGTAATCGGAGATGGGATGAAAAGGGGGGCGTTTTGCGCATTCATCCGTCGCTTGTGTCATCCGCCAATGTTGCTGCCCGGTGCAGTCAAAGGAAATGGATTCTCGGTTCGCTTCCGCCGAGCAGGTAGCGTAAGTCTGCCATGGGCTGCTGCCTGAATGTCTCTTCTGTGCTGTGGGTCTGCCTTCGCAGCGCTTTCCATGAAGTTCCGCTTCGCGCAGGACGCGAACCGGTTTGCAGATGTGCCCGTGCTCTGGTTTCTAACGCTCTCCGG
>NZ_AFPM01000068.1 GCF_000220565.1 Oceanicola sp. S124
CCTATGCGGCACGCTACCTGGCCAAGAACGTCGTGGCGGCGGGGCTGGCGGGCAAATGCTCGATCCAGCTGTCCTACGCCATCGGCATCTCGAAGCCGCTGTCGATCTATGCAGACACCTACGGCACCGGCAAGGTCGACGAGGCCGAGATCGAGGCGGCCGTCGCCAAGGTCATGGACCTGACCCCGCGAGGCATCCGTTCGCACCTCGAGCTGAACAAGCCGATCTACCAGCGCACCGCGGCCTACGGCCACTTCGGCCGCGCACCCGACGCTGACGGCGGCTTCTCCTGGGAGAAGACCGACCTTGTCGAGGCACTCAAGGCCGCCATCTGAGGCGACTGGACTTGAACCGGACCGCCCGGCCCCGCACCCTGCGGGCCGGGCGTCTTGCTTTGGGGCTGCCATGCAACGGATCATGATCATCGGAGGCCCCGGCTCGGGCAAGTCCACCCTGGCGCGTCAGCTCGGCGCGCGCCTCGCGCTGCCGGTCATCCACGGCGACCATTTCTACTGGGCCCCCGGCTGGGTGATGCGGCCCGGAGACGAGATCCAGCACGACTTCGACACCGCGGCCCGCGGCGCAGCCTGGGTCTTCGAGGGCAATCACTCAGCCAGCTGGGAGGCGCGCGCTGCGCGCGCCCAGATGATCATCTGGCTGGACCTGCCGCCCGCGCTGCTGGTCTGGCGTGTCACCCGCCGCGCCCTGACGAACTGGGGCAGCACCCGTCCCGACATGGCCCCCGGCTGCCCCGAGCGGATCGACCCGGCCTTCCTGCGCTTCACCTGGGACATCCGTCAGCGCCGCCCCCGCTTCCAGGCCCTGCTGGACCGCTGGGTGGCAGAGAAGCCGGTGCATCACCTGCGCTCTCCCTGCGCGGTACGCCGGTTCCTCGCCGGCTTTCCCGGCCATTGATCTGCGCCCCGGCTGCGGCTAACAGGGCGGCCATGACCCAGAACCCCGACAAACACCCCTCCGGCGCGCCCTGGCGCAACTTCTACGGCCGCTTCAAGGGCAAGAGCCTGCGCCCCAACCAGGAAGCCTACCTGGAAGAGGACCTCGACCAGCTCTCGCCCGGCGCGGTGAGCTGGGAGTCCAACCCGGAGCGCAGCCCGCTGGACCTCGAAGGTCTCTTCGGGGCGAAGGACGTCTGGCTGGAGATCGGCTTCGGCGGCGGCGAGCACCTGGTCCACCAGGCGGCCAGCAACCCCGATGTCGGGATCATCGGGGCCGAGCCCTATATCAACGGCGTCGCCATGCTTCTGGGCAAGATCCGCGAGGCGGGGGTGGAAAACCTCGCCGTGCATCCCGGCGATGCGCGCGACCTCTTCGACGTGCTACCCGAGGCCTCGATCAGCCGCGCCTTCCTGCTCTATCCCGATCCCTGGCCCAAGAAGCGCCACCACCGCCGCCGCTTCGTGACGCCCGAGCACCTCGAGCCGCTGGCCCGCGTGCTGAAGCCCGGCGCGATCTTCCGCGTCGCCACGGACATCCCCGACTACGTCCGCCAGACCCTGCAGGAAGTGCCGAAGGCCGGCTTCGAATGGCTGGCGGAGGGCCCGGAGGACTGGCGGCAAAGCTGGGAGGACTGGATCTCGACCCGCTACGAGCAGAAGGCGCTGCGCGAGGACCGCACGCCCCACTACCTTACCTTCCGCAAGCTCTGAGGGGGATTTCGGGCCGCAGGACGGCCCGAAGCCTCCGGCGGCAGTATTTCCAGCCTTTGGATAGACAAAGAAGAACCTCTCGCCCGAACCAACGTGACGAGAGGCCCATCCTTCGGCGCGGTCATCGGGTCTGCACCCTGTACCGCGCCCCGATCATTTACGAGCAGAGTTAATATTCTCTATCCGACGGCTGAAAATACTGCCACCGGAGGCATTGGCGCGCCCGAAACAGGCGCGCCATCTGCCTTAGAGGTTCTCGGGTTGCGGCATTCCGAGGACGTGGTAGCCGCCGTCCACCCGGATGATCTCTCCGCTGGTGCAGCTGCCGGCATCCGAGGCCAGGTAGACCGCGGTGCCGCCGACCGCCTCCAGCGTGGCATTGGCCCGCAGGGGGGCATTGGCCTCGGTCTGGCGGAAGGTCTTGCGGGCGCCCGAGATGGCGGCGCCGGCCAGGGTCTTCATCGGGCCGGGCGAGATCGCGTTGACCCGGATTCCGTCGGGGCCGAGGTCATTGGCCAGGTAGCGGACCGCCGATTCCAGCGCCGCCTTGGCCACGCCCATGACGTTGTAGTAGGGCGTCACCCGGTTCGAGCCCTGGTAGGTCAGGGTCAGGATCGGTGCCCCCCTGCTTCATCAGCGGTGCGGCGCGGCGCGCCACATCGATCAGCGAGTAACAGGAGATATCCAGCGAGTGCTTGAAGTTGTCGCGGCTGGTGTTGATGAACCGGCCCGCCAGCTCGTCCTTGTTGGAATAGGCGATGGCATGGACGATGAAGTCCAGCTGTCCCCACCTGGCCTTGAGATCGGCGAAGGCGGCTTCCATCGAGGCATCGTTGCTGACGTCCACGTCCAGCAGGTAGTCGACCCCGATCGAGGCGGCCAGGGGTTCGACACGCTTGCCGAACATCTCGCCCTGGTAGGAAAAGGCCATCTCGGCCCCTGCCTCGTGCATCGCCTTGGCGATCCCCCAGGCGATGGAGCGGTCGTTCGCGACCCCCATCACGAGACCGCGTTTGCCCTGCATCTGTCCTGTCATCACCCGATCACCCGATGTAGCGCGACAGCAGCATTGAGCCGTTGGTGCCGCCGAAGCCGAAGGAATTCGTCATCACCGTATCCAGCCCCGCCTTCTCGACCAGAGAGCGGGCGATTTCCGACGGGTTCAGGGCCTCGTCGAGGGTCTGGATGTTGATCGACGGCGTAATGAAGTCGCGGGCCAGCATGATCAGGCAGAAGATCGCCTCAAGCGCGCCGGCGGCGCCCTGGGCGTGGCCGGTCATCGACTTGGTGGAAGAAATCAGCGGGGTCGAGCCCTCGCCGAAGACCCGGCGCACCGCCTGCACTTCCCCCACGTCGCCGACGGGGGTCGAGGTGCCATGGGCGTTGATGTAGCCCACCTTGCGGCCTTCCGGCAGGGTCTGCAGCGCCAGGCGCATCGCGCGCTCGCCGCCCTCGCCCGAGGGGGCCACCATGTCGTGGCCGTCCGAGGTCGCGGCGAAGCCGGTCACTTCGGCGTAGATCTTGGCACCGCGCGCCAGGGCGTGGTCCAGGTCTTCCAGCACCACGATGCCGCCGCCGCCCGAGATCACGAAGCCGTCGCGGCCCGCGTCGAAGGCGCGCGAGGCCAGTTCCGGCGTGTCGTTGTACTTCGAGCTCATGGCGCCCATGGCGTCGAAGAGGCACGACAGGGTCCAGTCCAGTTCTTCGCCGCCGCCGGCGAACATCACGTCCTGCTTGCCCATCATGATCTGCTCGGCTGCGTTGCCGATGCAATGCAGCGAGGTCGAGCAGGCCGAGGTGATCGAGTAGTTGATACCCTTGATCTTGAAGGCCGTCGCAAGGTTGGCCGAGATCGTCGAGGACATGCACTTGGGCACGGCGAAGGGCCCGATGCGCTTGGTGGCCCCGGACTTCAGCACGGTCTGGTGCGCCTGGAACATGGCCGAGGTCGAGGGACCGCCCGAGCCGGCAACCAGGCCGGTGCGCTCGTTGACGATATCGCTTTCCTCGAGCCCGGCATCGGCGATGGCCTGCTGCATGGCGATATGGGCATAGGCGGCACCGCCGCCCATGAAGCGCAGCGTGCGCTTGTCCACGAACTCGGCGGGGTCGATCTTCAGCGTCCCGGCAACCTGGCTGCGGAAGCCGTGCTCGGCCATCTCCGGGGATGCTTCGATCCCGGATTTGCCCGCTTTCAGAGAGGCCTCGACCTCTTCGGCGTTATTCCCGATCGAGGAGACGATCCCCAATCCGGTGACCACGACTCGGCGCATGGTGCCCTCCTTCGCTCCTGGGAGCAGTCGTTTCGCTGGATCAGCTCTCGGAGAGAGCGACCTTCATGTCCTTGACCTGATAGATCACTTCGCCATCGGCTTCCACGATCCCGTCGGCCACACCCATGGTGAGGCGGCGGGTCTGGATCGCCTTGGTGAAATCGATCTTGTAGGTCAGCATCTTGCGGTCCGGGCGGACCATGCCGGTCAGCTTCACTTCGCCGACGCCAAGCGCATAGCCGCGGCCCTGCCAGCCACGCCAGCCCAGGTTGAAGCCGGTCAGCTGCCACAGGCCGTCAAGGCCGAGGCAGCCGGGCATGATCGGGTTGCCCGGAAAATGGCAGTCGAAGAACCAGAGGTCCGGCGTGATATCGAACTCCGCCAGCACATGGCCCTTGCCATGGGCGCCACCATCAGCCGAGATATCCGTGATCCGGTCCATCATCAGCATGGGCGGCTCGGGCAGCTGCGCATTGCCGGGGCCGAACAGCTCTCCGCGTGCGCATTTCAGAAGATCGTCCCGATCGAAACTGCTGGGATAGTCAGCCATTAAGGCGCGCCCCTTTCCATGTCATTTTTCTGCATCCTGCCCCCTCTATCACCGCGCAAGCGAACCATGCAAGGTGCCAGCCCGCCCAGGCCGGCGCGGCATTCTGCCTGACCGGTTGCATCGGGGGGGTGTTTTTCCCTATATTGTCGGCTGAGTTGAAGGATACAAGAACGGCATGACGACAACGGCAACCGAACGCGGAGCGAAGTGGCTTGCAAAGGCCGACCTGCGCCCGACCCGGCAGCGACTTGGACTGGCGTCCCTTCTCGTCGGCGACGGAGAGGACCGGCACGTCACGGCCGAGAGCCTCTTTGCCGCCGCCAAGGATGCGGGTCAGCCGGTCTCGCTGGCCACGGTCTACAACACCCTGCGCGCCTTCTGCGATGCCGGCCTGGTGCGCGAGATCACCGTCGACGGTTCGCGCAGCTATTTCGACACCAACATGCACGACCACCCGCATTTCTTCTGGGAAGAGAACGGCTCCCTCTCGGATGCACCCTCGGAAGAGCTGGAGATCGCCCGGCTGCCCAAGGCCCCCGACGGCGCCGCGATCTCGAAGGTCGACGTGGTGATCCGGCTGCGCCGCAAGAGCTGAGGCCCCCTCTCTGACACCCCTGCCAGGGCCCGGCCGCAAGGACCGGGCCTTTTTGCGGACGGATGATTGCTCTGTCTGGAGTTTGGCGCGAGGGCCGCGCCTTGGCGGGCTGATGCCGCCTTTCCGGGCAGTCCCTGGCCCGCCCGCCCGGCCCGCGCGAAAGCCGGCCGGGCGGCGTGGCACAGGCGCTTCTGCCTGAGAGGCCATGCGCGCCGCCCTGGCCCTCCGCCCCGGGGGCGAAGGGCCTTGTCCCGCTCAGATCACAGGATCTCGACCACCTCGACGGCAAAGACCAGGTCCTTGCCGGCCAGCATGTGGTTGGCGTCCAGCGTGACGGCCTCGTCGGTGATCTCGGTCACGGTCACCGGCACTGCCTGACCTTGCGGCGTCTGCATCTGCAGTTGCAGGCCCAGCTCAAGCGGGATGGTATCGGGAATGGCGCTGCGCGGCACCTGCTGCAGGCCTTCGGGGTTGTGCGGGCCATAGGCCTCGTCGCAGGGGATCTGCACGGTCTTGCTGTCGCCGACCGCCATGCCGGGGATCGCCTTGTCGAGGCCGAGAATGATCTGGCCCGAGCCGACGGTGAATTCCAGCGGCTCGCGGCCGGAGGAGCTGTCGAACTGGGTGCCGTCGGTCAGGGTGCCGGTATAGTGAATCCGGACGGTATCGCCCGCTTTGGCTGTGCTCATCGCTTATCCAATCATGTCGGGGTGGGTTTGGAGGGCCGGGCCTCGCCCGGGTGCCTGCTCTCGCACAGAGCCTAACGCAGCCCGCCGGGGATCGCAAACAGGCCGCCCGGCGGAATGCAGCACCCTGCCGATGCGCCCTGCGGGATGGCCTCACCCGGGGGGACGCGCGACCATCGCCCCTTCCCAGCCTGCGCCGGGCATGGCAGGCTCACCCGGCGTGCGCCGTCAGCGGGAGACGGTGCGAGGGAGGGACGCGATGACCATCACCACCTGCATCTTCGATGCCTATGGCACGCTCTTCGATGTCAATGCCGCCGCCCGCGCCGCCGCGACAGAGCCGGGACGGGCGCTGTTCGCCGCCCGCTGGCCCGCGCTGGCCGAGAAATGGCGGCTGAAGCAGCTGGAATACTCGTGGCAGCGCGCCATCCGGGGCATTCACTGTGACTTCTGGCAGGTGACGCAGG
>NZ_AFPM01000067.1 GCF_000220565.1 Oceanicola sp. S124
TGAGCCTGAGCCTGAGCCTGAGCCTGAGCCTGAGCCTGAGCCTGAGCCTGAGCCTGAGCCTGAGCCTGAGCCTGAGCCTGAGCCTGAGCCTGAGCCTGAGCCTGAGCCTGAGCCTGAGCCTGAGCCTGAGCCTGAGCCTGAGCCTGTTTTCGGGGCCGGGTACCGGAGTGGGGCCTGGACTTGGGCGCTGGTTTCAGGCTGTTCGGGGAGATAGCGGGAGAGGCGTGTTCCCGGGCCGGTGGCCTGCGGAGGGTGGGCTGGAACAGGTGGCCTGTGCTTGGTGGCCTGTGTTTGGTGCCCGGCGCGTTTGGCAGCCCACGGCGGCATCTGGCCTGCGGCGGGGCGCTCAGATCTCCTTGCGGGCGCGCAGGGCGGCGGTGATCGTGCCGTCGTCGAGGTAGTCCAGCTCGCCGCCGATCGGCACGCCCTGGGCGAGGGAGGTCAGCCGCACGCTGCCTTCGAGCTGTTCGGCGATGTAATGCGCCGTGGTCTGGCCGTCGACCGTGGCGTTGAGCGCCAGGATGACCTCTTCGGTGCCTTCCTCGGCCACCCGGTCGACCAGTTGCGGGATCCGCAGCTCTTCCGGGCCGACCGCGTCGAGCGCCGAGAGGGTGCCGCCCAGCACGTGGTAGCGGCCCTTGAAGGTGCCCGAGCGCTCCATCGCCCAGAGGTCGGCCACGTCCTCTACCACGCAGAGCTCGCCCGCGAGCCGTTTCGTGTCGAGGCAGATCGGGCAGAGCGGCCCCTCTCCGAGATTGCCGCAGCGGGTGCATTCGCGGGTGGTCACGGCGACCTGCTGCATCAGGTCCGCCAGGGGCATCAACAGCAGCTCGCGCTTGCGCACGAGCTGCAGCACCGCCCGGCGGGCCGAGCGGGGGCCGAGGCCGGGCAGTTTCGCCATCATCTCGATCAGCGCGTCGATATCGCGGCCACCCGACATGCCTTGTCTCCGATCAGAAGGGCATCTTGAAGTCGGCCGGCAGGCCAAGGCCTTCGGTGATCTTGGCCATCTCCTGCTGGCTGCGCTCGGCGGCGCGGGCCTGGGCGTCCTTGATCGCCGCGAGGATCAGGTCCTCGACCACTTCCTTCTCGTTCGGGTCGAAGATCGAGGGGTCGATATCCAGGCTCTTGAGGTCGCCCTTGGCCGAGGCCACGGCCTTGACCAGCCCGGCGCCGCTTTCGCCGGTCACCGTGATCTCGTGCAGATCCTCCTGGAGCTGCTGGACCTTCGCCTGCATCTCCTTGGCGGTCTTCATCATCTTCGCCATGTCGCCCATCTGGCCGAGGCCCTTGAACATCTCGTCTCTCCTTGGTGTCGGGCGCTCAGGGCGCCCCAGTCTGCTGTATGTCGGTCTGTCGTGTCAGATAGGGGGTCCGGGCGCGGGGCGCGAGGGGTCATTCGTCCTCGAAGGGATCCCATTCGTCCTCGACCTCGGGCAGGGCCTCGGCCTCGGCCTGGGCGGCAAGCTCCTGGCGGCTGACGACCTTGGTGATCTCGGCCTTGGGGAAGGCGGCGATCACGGCCTGCATCAGCGGGTGGGCAGCGGCTTCGGCGTGGATCTCGCGGGTCTTGGCGTCGCGCTTCTCGGCCACGGTCTCGGCGCCCTGTTCGTTGCCGAGGATCACCACCCAGCGGTTGCCGGTCCAGCGTTGCAGGGTCGCCCCGAGGCGCTGCGCCAGGTCCTTCGGGGCGCCGGGGGCGGGCGAGAATTCGATCCGACCGGGGCGGTAGGCGATCAGGCGCACGCCGGTCTCGACCTCGACCAGCAGCTTGACGTCGCGGTTGGCGCGGATCAGCTCGACCACGTGTTCGAAGGTCGGGTAACGGGCCAGCGCCTGCTCGACATCCTCGGCCAGCATGCTGTGCCCCGCACCCGAGGGGGCACCGCCGCCGCCACCGGCGGGGGCCGAGGCGTAAGCCGAGGCCCCCCCGCCCGCCGCAGGCGCGCCTGCGCTCCGCGCAGGCATTCCGCCGCCGCCATTGGGTCCGCTGTTCGGGCCTCCCATCGGTCCATCCGGCGGACGCGGCGCATCCTTCAGCCGCTTCACCAGCTCTTCCGGCGAGGGCAGCTCGGCCACGTGGGTCAGGCGGATCACCGCCATCTCGGCGGCCATCATCGCGTTCGGCGCGGCCGAGACCTCTTCCAGCGCTTTCAGCAGCATCTGCCACATCCGGGTCATCGCCCGCATCGGCAGGCGCTCGGCCAGGGAGATCCCGCGGGCGCGCTCGTCGGGCGCGATGGTCGGATCCTCGGCGGCGTCGGGGGTGATCTTCACCACCGAGATCCAGTGGGTGATCTCGGCCAGGTCGCGCAGCACCGCCAGCGGATCGGCGCCATCGGCGTATTGCGCCGACAACTCGGTCAGGGCGGCGGCCGCATCGCCCTTCATGATCATCTCGTAGAGGTCCATGACCCGGCCCCGGTCGGCGAGGCCCAGCATGGCGCGGACCTGCTCGGCGGTGGTTTCCCCCGCGCCGTGGCTGATCGCCTGGTCCAGCAGCGAGGTCGCATCCCGGGCCGAGCCCTCGGCGGCGCGGGTGATCAGCGCCAGGGCGTCGTCGTTGATCTCGGCACCCTCCCTGCCGGCGATCTTGCGCAAGAGCGCGATCATCACCTCGGGTTCGATCCGGCGCAGGTCGAAACGCTGGCAGCGCGACAGCACCGTCACCGGGACCTTGCGGATCTCGGTGGTGGCGAAGATGAACTTCACGTGGGCGGGCGGTTCCTCGAGCGTCTTGAGCAGCGCGTTGAAGGCGCTGGTCGAGAGCATGTGGACCTCGTCGATGATGTAGATCTTGTAGCGCGCCGAGGCGGCCCGGTAGTTCACGCTGTCGATGATCTCGCGGATGTCGTTGACCGAGGTGTTCGAGGCCGCGTCCATCTCCATCACGTCGACATGGCGACCGGCCATGATGGCGCGGCAGTGCTCGCACTGGCCGCAGGGCTCGGTCGTGGGGCCGCCGGTCCCGTCGGAGCCGATGCAGTTCATCCCCTTGGCGATGATCCGGGCGGTGGTGGTCTTCCCGGTGCCGCGGATGCCGGTCATGATGAAGGCCTGGGCGATGCGGTCGGCGGCAAAGGCGTTCTTCAGGGTCCGCACCATGGCGTCCTGGCCGACGAGATCGGCGAAGGTCTCGGGGCGGTATTTCCGCGCCAGGACCTGGTAGGGGCCGGATTGTGTCTGCTCGGACTCGGACATCATGCGCCTTTCTGGGGTCGTCTGGGGCGCAGACTAAAGGGCCGGGCGGGCAGCGTCCAGCAGGAGGCCGGGGGGAAGACGGGTCGGCGCTCGCGCTGTGCGCATCGCCCCGCCCGCCGTCCCGTACCGGGGCCGTGGTGTGGGAGGAGTGTTTCTTTGGAAAGTTCTTGGGGGAGGGGCCCTCTCGCGCATTTCTTTGAAATACGCTGTCGGGCTGGCGCGCGCCCGCCTAACGGGCACGCTTGGGTGAGAGATTGGACAACGACCCAAGCGGGACTCGTTACGGCTGCTTCCTTCCGGACCTGACCGGGTTGGCGAGGCGCCTGCCCGCGCCAACCTCTCGAGGCGCTACATAGGAAAGCGCGCGGGGTTTTGCAACCCCGGCGACAGCACCCCGTTACAGCCAGACGAGCGCGTAGACATAGGACTTGTGCCCCTTGCGGCTGACCCAGATGCCCTCGGGCGGGGCCTCTCCCTGGTCTTCCGGTGGCACGTCCCAGGGACGGCCGAAGACCTCGTCGGCCTCGGGGCTGCCGGCGATCCAGCCAAGGCGGGGATGGCGCCGGATCCACAGATCGCGGTCGGCGCGGCGGTAGCCCGGACGGCCCTTGTCGTCGGTGGCAAGGTCGAACCGGTAGACCAGCCCGTCGAGGGCGCGACGCAGTTCGAAGGCGGCGGGAGGCATGGTCACGGCGCGACACCTGCGCCCGGTGCCGGGCGGCGCAGGTCCCGGGAAAGGGCGATGGCGAAGGCTGCGAGGATCAGCACCTCGACCAGCATGGTCCAGTGCAGCACGAAGTTCCAGACCCACCAGCCGTGGCGGGCAGGGACCTCGACCAGCCGCAGCTCGAGATCCGACAGCGGGGCCAGCCAGGCGATGCCCCCGGCAAGGGAATCAAGCACCATGTGCAGCAGCAGGCAGGCGAGGGCGACGCCAAGGAAGGGCAGGATGCGGGGCCGGTTCAGCACGCGGGCAAGACCCCAGCCCGCCAGCGCCGTGGCGATCCAGAACAGCGGCCAGTGGAACACGTAGGCGTGATGCAGGGTCTGGCGCTGATCGACAAGGTAGAACCACAGCAGGTCGGTGTCCGGCAGCAGCGAGGCGGCGCAACCGGTCAGGATCAGCGCCCGCCGTTTCGCCAGCTGGCGGGCAAGAAGATATCCGGCGGGAAGATGGGCAAGGAACATGCGGCGTCCGGTCCTGTCGAGGCTGGCGTCAGTCTGGCCCCGGCCCCCCTTTGAGGGCAAGCCCGCCGGTGGCCTCTCTGCAGGTTCGGCCGCGTGACGGGCCAGGGCCGGAAAGCAGAAGGGGCCGCCACCGGCGACCCCTCCCGACGATCTGCACCCGGTCAGAGCGTGATGCGGAACAGCGCAAAGCCGCCCTCGCCGGGACCGGCTTCCTCGATGGTCACACCCTCGACGGAGGCGGCGTATTTCGCCGCCGCCGGGCCGGTCTCGAACAGCACGGTGGTGCCGTCCATCGGCGCGAAGGTCCAGTTGGCATCGGCCTTGGGATCGACGGTGCCCTTCTCGACGATGTAGCGCACGATGATGTCGCGGTTGGTATCCGGCCCCTCGAAGATCACGGTCGAGCCATCGGCGCCCGGGAAGTGGCCGCCGCCGCCGGCGCGGTAGTTGTTGGTGGCCACGACGAATTCCATGTCGTCGGTCACCGGCTGGCCGTCGTACATCAGATCGACGATCCGGCTCTCGTCCGAAATCTTCTCGCCGTCGCGGTTGAACATCATCGGCTTGGAGAGGTCGATCTTGTAGGTCACGCCGTCGACCACGTCGAAGTTGTAGCTGGGGAAGTCGGGGTTCAGCAGCAGCGCGTCGGTCGAGCCCGCCTCGATCTGGTTGAACATGCCCGCCGAGCGATCCAGCCAGCCCTTCAGCTGGGCGCCGGTGATTTTCACCGCGCGGATGGTGTTGGGGTAGAGGTAGAGATCCGAGACATGCTTGATCGCCACGTCGCCCACGGGCACCTCGGTGTAATACTCGGGGCCACCGCGGCCACCGGCCTTGAAGGGGGCGGCGGCAGAGAGCAGCGGCAGGGCTTCGTACTCGGTGCCTTTCATCATCTCGGTGATGTACCAGCTCTGCGCGTTCGAGACGATCTGCACCGAGGGATCATCGGCGACCAGCGCGAAGTAGGAATGCAGCGGCGTCGCGGTCTTGCCGACGGCACGGCGGACATAGGCCAGGGTCTCGTCGTGTTCCTGCTGGACGGCGGCCAGCACGGCGGGCACATCCTCGACCAGCGGAACGACCTGGCGGTTGTCGTCGCGTTCGTAGATCGGACGGGCTTCGGATTCAGAGGCGACGACGCGCCATTCGTTGCCCTCGCGCTCGATCAGCAGGTCGATCAGGCCCATGTGGCTGCCCCAGAACCCGCCCATGACGGCGGGCTTGCCGTGGATCTTGCCGGTCTCGACATCGACGGCGGCGTAATCGGCATAGGTCGGCGAGGGGAAGACCAGGTGGCTGTGGCCGGTCATCAGCGCGTCGATGCCCTCGACTTCGGCCAGCGGAACCGAGGCGTTTTCCATCCCCTCTTCATGCTGGGCCGAGCCGATGCCCGAGTGGGACAGGGCGATGATGATCTCGGCACCCTTTTCCTTCATCTCCGGCACGTAGGCGCGGGCGGTCTCGACGATGTCGCGGGCCTGCACAGACCCCTCAAGGTGCTTACGGTCCCAGGTCATGATCTGCGGCGGCACGAAGCCGATCAGGCCGACCTTGATCGGCGCCTCGGTGCCGTCGCCCAGCGTCACGGTGCGGTCGAGGATGACATAGGGCGGCAGCAGCGTGGTGTCGCCAGTGGGCGAGGCCGCCATCTCCTTGACCACGTTGGCCGAGATGATCGGGAACTGGGCGCCGGCGACCGACTTCATCAGGAAGTCGAGGCCGTAGTTGAACTCGTGGTTGCCAAGCGTCGAGGCATCGTAGCCCAGGGTGTTCATCGCGGCGATCACCGGGTGGATGTCGCCCTCGGCCATGCCCCGTTCATAGGCCATGTAATCGCCCATCGGGTTGCCCTGCAGGAAGTCGCCGTTGTCGATCAGCAGGGTGTTGGTGGCCTCGGCCCGCAGCGCCTCGATCCGGGCGGCGGTCCTGGCCAGGCCGACGGTGTCGTCGGGCTTGTCGGCATAGTAGTTGTAGGGGAAGACGTGGACGTGCAGGTCCGTCGTTTCCATAATCCGCAGGTGCGCCTGGGTGCCGGCGGCGCGCGCCGAGAAGGGATGCAGGCTGAGCAAGGAGGCTCCGGCAATGGTCCCGGCCAGGAAGCCGCGCCGGGACAGGCTGGTGGATTGTTTCAAGGTCATGGTGGACTCCTTCTGGGTTCGGCCGTCAACATGTCGCCTGCCCGTGACATTATCATAACGCGGGGCTGCTGCCCTCACGGAAGTGTCCGCCTTTTCCGGCGGGCGGAAAGAGGCCTTTGGTCGAGGCCTGCGCCGGAGATTTGGGCAGATCGCCGGGCAGGCGTCGCGCCTGTGGGCCATTGAGGTCGGCCCGGCGGCGGTGCAGTCTGCGGCGCAGGCAGGAAAGGGCAGGGCATGGACATGATCTTTGATGCGGGCGCCTCCGGGCGGATGACCTTCGGGGACAGCGGGCTGGACCGGCTGGCCGAGGCGCGTGGCGATACCGCGGCGCTGCAGGCCGACAGGGACGCGCGCTGCCTGCTGTTCTGGCGCGGGCTGGTGCTGGCAGAGGGCGGACATCTCGCGCGGCTGGCGATGGATCACCCGGCGCTGGCGGCAGCACAAGAGCCGCCGGTCCTGCTGGGGCGCAGCGCCACGGGGCCGGTCTTTGCCCGCGACATCTCGGCCTGGGTCCCGCCGGAGGGCGCCGCGCAGCCGCCCCACCATCCGGAGTTCGCAGAGGGCCAGGACCTCTGCGACCTGCGTGCGGTGATGTACGGCCTCAGCCCGGAAGAGGGAGAGCTTTCGGCCATGGCGCGGGCGCTGTTCTCCTGGCACCAGACGCATCGGTTCTGTGCCTGCTGCGGTGCGCCATCCCTGCCCGAAGAGGCCGGCTGGCAGCGCGCCTGCCCGGCCTGCGGCGCGCGGCACTTCCCGCGCACGGATCCCGTGGTGATCATGCTGATCACCCGCGGCGACCGGGTCCTGCTGGGGCGCTCGCCGGGCTGGCCCGAGGCGATGTATTCCCTGCCCGCCGGTTTCGTCGAACCGGGCGAGACCATCGAGGCCGCCGTGCGCCGCGAGGTCCGCGAAGAGACCGGCGTGGCGGTCGGCGCGGTCGACTACCTGTCCTGCCAGCCCTGGCCCTTCCCCAACTCGCTGATGTTCGGCTGCCGCGGCACCGCGCTGAGCGAGCGGATCACCCTCGACCCTGTCGAGCTGGAGGATGCGCTCTGGCTGTCCCGCGAGGCGCTGGTCCAGGTCTTCGCGGGAGAGCATCCGACGATCCGCCGTCCGCGGCAGGGCGCCATCGCCGAGCATCTTCTGCGCAATTGGCTTGCGGACACCCTGGATTGACGCGATTGTCTGGCCCAGTTTCCGGGGCAGGTGCGGTGGTCGTTGATCCATGAAATTCGTAGTGAAGGAAGACATCGGAGCGCCGATCGACGAGGTTTTCGCCCGGATCACCGATTTCCATGCCTTCGAACGCTCGGCGATAAGACGCGGCGCCGAGGTGCGGCGGCGGGACAATCCTCCGGCCAACGGCCTGGGGGCGGGATGGGACGTGCGTTTCGACCTGCGCGGCAAGCGCCGCGACATCGGGCTTGAGGTCGTCGCCTTCGAGGCGCCCGAGCGGATGCAGCTGAAACTGGGATCGGAGGGGCTGAAGGGCCATGTGCAGGTCGACCTGGTGGCCCTGTCGCGCGCCCGCACCCGGCTGCGGGTCGAGACCGAGATCAAGCCCAGGACCCTCTCGGCCCGGCTGCTGATCCAGTCCCTGCGCCTGGCGCGCGGCACCATCGAGAAGCGTCTGGCCGACCGCATGGCGGAATTTGCCGCCTCGCTCGAGAAATCCCCGAAGTTCCCCGGCTGAGCCTGTCGTAGGGTGGGTGAAACCCACCTTCGGCCCGCCCCGCGCCCTCATGCCGGGGGCAGCGAAAGGCGGGATATCTCCCGCCCTACGCCCGGCTCAGTGGCGGCGCCGGTCGGCGGGGTAGACGCCCAGGATCTCGAGGTGCGACGAGAAGTAGCTCAGCTCGTCCAGCGCGAGCTGGACGTTGGCATCCTCGGGATGGCCCTCGATATCGGCATAGAACTGCGTCGCGGTGAAGCTGCCGCCGACCATGTAGCTTTCCAGCTTGGTCATGTTGATGCCGTTGGTGGCAAAGCCGCCCATGGCCTTGTAAAGCGCCGCCGGAATGTTGCGGACTTCGAAGATCAGCGTGGTGATCATGCCATGATCGCCGCGGCGAGAGTGGTCGGGCGCGGTCGACATCTCCAGGAAGCGGGTGGTGTTGTTGGCCTGGTCCTCGATATGGCGGGCCAGGACGTCGAGGCCGTAGACCTCGGCCGCCAGCTCGCTGGCCAGGGCCCCGCGCGAGCGGTCGCTCTGCTGCGAGATAAGATGCGCCGAGCCGGCGGTATCGGCGCCGGTGATGCGCTCGATCCCGTGTTGGGCCAGGAAGCCGCGGCACTGACCCAGCAGCATCGAATGCGACGTGGCAGAGGTGATGTCGGACAGCTGCGTGCCCGGCAGTCCCATCAGGTTGATGTGCACGCGCACGAAGGCCTCGCCGACGATGTGCAGCCCCGAGCCCGGCAGCAGGTAGTGGATATCCGCAACCCGCCCGAAGGTGGAATTGTCGACCGGCAGCATGGCTTTCTCGGCAAGCCCGTCCTTGACCGCGGCGATGGCATCTTCGAAGGTGCGGCAGGGGAGGGGTTCCAGTTCCGGGCAGGCTTCGACACAGGCCTGGTGCGAGTAGGCACCCAGCTCTCCCTGGAAGGCAATTCGGCGTGTCATTCTGGGGATTTCCGTGTTGTTTCCGACAAATCCGCCCGGGTGGGCGTTTGGTCGCGGTAACTACACCTTGCCTTGAGCAAGGGGAAGCGGATAGATACCCGCCGAGAACTGGCTACGGATTCATCAGGGACGCAGCGCATATGTTTGACACGATGACGGGAACGAAGATCATTGGCGGCCTTTGCGGCACGCTGCTGGTTTTCCTGCTGGCCAACTGGGCTGCGGACGAACTTTACGACACCAGCGCGGCTGGTGGCCACGGCGACGGGGAAGAGCATGCCCGCGGCTACGTGATCGAGACCGGCGCCTCCGAGGATGCCGGCCCGGCCGAAGACGGCCCCTCGTTCGAAGAGCTCTTCGCCCAGGCCGATGCCGGCGCGGGTGAGCGCGTCTTCAACAAGTGCAAGGCCTGCCACAAGGTCGATGGCACCAATGGCACCGGCCCGCACCTCGATGGCGTGGTGGGGCGTGCGGTCGATGCGGTCGACGGCTTCTCCTACTCGGGTGCCCTCGAAGAGCATTTCGACGTCTGGACCCCGGAAAACCTGCAGGCCTTCCTCGAGAACCCCCGTTCCGCGGCGCCCGGCACCAAGATGTCCTTCGCCGGTCTGAAGGACATGGAAGACCGCGCCGACGTGATCGCCTACCTGGCATCGCTGGGCGGCTGATCGCCCCCGCGCCACACATCGGGCCCAATTTTGCGGCCGCCGGCAGCCCTGCCGGCGGCCGTTTGCATTGGTGAACCGTCGGTAAGCAGCTGGTAACCACTTCTCACGCATTCTCGTCTTGAACATGCATGACCGCGCTGATTAGCCTGTCCGTCACCAAGGGCCGTCTTGCGGCGTGGCTGGACAGACTGTCCGGAAGCGCCATTTCGAAGCGGGCCAGTTTCCAGAAGGAAGTCGAGGAGTTTCCGATGCAGCGTCCAAATTCCCGTCCCCGCCCCGAAGATGCCCCCCGCCACCCTGTCCCGACTGCTGTCCGCCGTCCCCTGCCCGAGGCCATCGCCCATGCCGAAGCGCGCTCCTTCCTTCGCCCGGCGCTGCTGTTGCTCTCGGGTCTCGGGATCGCGGCGCTGGCCCTCGCCGCACCGGCGAAAGCCCAGGACGCCGCGTCCGAGACGGTGATCACCAGCCACGGCTATTCCTACTTCGGCAACCTCGATTACCCGGCGGACTATGCCCATCTGGCCTACGTCAACCCCGATGCCCCCAAGGGCGGCGAGATCTCCATCGGCGCCACCGGCACCTTCGACAGCCTGAATCCCTATTCCCGCAAGGGGCGCGCCGGGGCGCTGACCACGATCCTCTATGATTCCCTTCTGGAAACCACCGCTGACAGCGTCGGCCAGTATTACTGCCTGGTCTGCGAAAGCCTCGAATACCCCGAGAGCCGTGACTGGGTGATCTTCCACATGCGCCCCGAGGCGGTCTTCCCGGATGGCAGCCCCGTCACCGCGGCCGACGTGGTCTATTCCCACACGCTCTTCGTCACCCAGGGCCTGCCCTCCTATGCCCAGGCGGTCAGCGAGATGGTCACCAGCGCCGAGGCGCTGGATGATTACACGGTGAAGTTCACCTTCAATCCCGAGCTGTCCAAGCGGTCGCGGGTCGAAACCGTCGGGTCGACCCCGATCTTCCAGAAGTCCTGGTTCGAGGCCGATCCCGAGAACCGCCGGCTGGACGAGCCGCGGATGGAGGTGGCGCCGGGCTCGGGCCCCTACCAGCTGGACAGCTACGAGGTGAACCGCCGCCTGGTCTACACCCGCCGCGACGACTACTGGGGCAAGGACCTGCCCTTCAACCGGGGCCGCCACAACTACGACCGCATCCGGGTGGAGTACTTCTCGGACCAGACAACCTCCTTCGAGGCGTTCAAGGCCGGGGAATACACCCTCAAGGTCGAGAGCGATCCCAAGCAATGGTCGACCGGATACGAGTTCCCGAAGGTCGCCAGCGGCGCCGTGCAGCTTGAGGAAGTGCCGGACGGCAGCCCGCCCAATCCCACCGGCTTCGTCTTCAACCTGGCGCGCCCGCAGCTGGCCGACAAGCGCGTGCGCGAGGCGCTGACCCTGGCCTTCAACTTTGAATGGTCCAACGAATCCCTGCTCTTCGGCCTCTATTCGCCGCGCAGCTCCTTCGTCGAGGGCACCCCGGTCGAGGCCATGGGCCTGCCCGAGGGCGCCGAGAAGGCCTTCCTGGAGAGCCTCGGCGACGTGGTGCCCGAAGAACTGATGACGCAAGAGCCGTGGCAGATGCATGAATCCGACCCGGCCCGCCTCGGCGATCGCGGCAACCTGCGCCGGGCCTCGGCCCTGCTGGGCGAGGCCGGCTGGGAGGTCGGCTCGGACGGCCTGCGCCGCAATGCCGCCGGCGAGACGCTGAAGGTCAACATGCTGATCCCGTCGAACATCCAGACCTCGGTCGAGGGGATGCAGGAGACTTTCGTGCAGAACCTGCGCCAGATCGGCGTGGATGCCAGCTATGAAAAGATCGACCCCTCACAGTACACCCTGCGCCGCCGGGATCGCGACTATGACATGCTGTATTCCACCCAGTACGGGGCCTTCCTGTCGACCGGCGGCGGGCTGACGCAGATGTATGGCTCGAAGGAAGCCGAGTTCAGCCTGTTCAACCCCGCCGGGCTTGCCAGCCCGCTGGTCGATGCGATCCTCAAGGCCTCTTTCGAGGCGACCAGCCAGGAAGAGACCGACGTGGCGCTGATGGCCCTGGACCGGGCCCTGCGTTACGAGTTCTTCATCGTGCCGACCGGCTATATCGCCGACTACTGGGTGGCCTATTTCGACATGTACCGCCACCCCGCCCCCGAAAAGATGCCGCCCTATGACCTGGGCTACCTGGACTTCTGGTGGATCGACCAGGAGGCCGCCGCGCAGCTCAAGGCCAGCGGCGCGCTGAGGTAACCGCCGGAATGGGAGCCTATATTCTTCGTCGCCTGGCCCTGGTCATCCCGACCCTGCTGGGCATCATGGTGATCAACTTCGCCCTGACCCAGTTCGTCCCCGGCGGCCCGATCGAGCAGATCATCGCCAACATGCAGGGGCAGGGCGATGTCACCGCGGGCTTCACCGGCGCCGGGCCGGACACCGCGAACATGTTCGACCAGGCCAACAACTCCGACTACGTCGGCGCGCGCGGCCTGCCGCCCGAGTTCATCGAGAAGCTGGAAAAGGAGTTCGGCTTCGACAAGCCGCCGCTGACCCGCTTCATGCTGATGCTGTGGAACTACGTGCGGCTCGATTTCGGAGACAGCTATTTCGGCGCCGGTACGGTGATCGAGCTGGTGATCGACAAGATGCCGGTCTCGATCACCCTGGGGCTGTGGTCGACGCTGATCGCCTACCTGGTGTCGATTCCGCTTGGCATCCGCAAGGCGGTGCGCGACGGCTCGCGCTTCGACAACGTGACCTCGGGGATCATCATCGTTGCCTATGCGATCCCGGGGTTTCTCTTCGCCGTGCTGCTGCTGGTGCTCTTCGCCGGCGGGTCCTACTGGCAGATCTTCCCGCTGCGCGGCCTGGTGTCGGACAACTGGCAGGACCTCAGCCTGCTGGGCAAGATCGGGGACTACTTCTGGCACATCACCCTGCCGGTGCTGGCCTCGACCATCTCGGCCTTCGCCACGCTGACCCTGCTGACCAAGAATTCCTTCCTCGACGAGATCAAGAAGCAATACGTGATCACCGCCCGCGCCAAGGGCCAGACCGAGCGCAAGGTGCTCTATGGCCATGTCTTCCGCAACGCGATGCTGATCGTGATCGCCGGCTTCCCCTCGGTCTTCATCGGCGTCTTCTTCTCGGGCTCGCTGATCATCGAGACGCTGTTCTCGCTCGACGGCCTCGGGCGCCTTGGCTTCGAGGCGGCGCTGCAAAGGGACTACCCGGTGATCTTCGGCACGCTCTTCATCTTCGGCCTCATCGGCCTGGTCGTCGGCATCCTGTCGGACCTGATGTATGTCTTCGTCGATCCCCGCATCGACTTCGAAAGCCGGGAAGGCTGAGCCATGTCCCATCCCGACCTCGTCCCCCCCGCCGAGCCCGCCGTTGCGCCCGCGCAGACCCCCGTCGCCCCGCCCGAGCGGCGCGGGCGCCTGTCACCGCTGAACCAGCGCCGCTGGCGCAACTTCCGCCGCAACCGGCGCGCCTTCTGGTCGCTGATCCTGTTCTGCCTGCTCTTCGGGCTGTCGCTCTTTGCCGAGTTCCTCGCCAATGACCGGCCGATCCTGGTGCAGTACCGGGGCAGCTACTACATGCCGATCTTCCGCTTCTATCCCGAGACCGAGTTCGGCGGCGACTTCCGCACCGAGGCCGTCTACCGCGACCCCGAGGTGCAATGCCTGATCGCCACCGGCGGGCTGGACGCCTGCTTCGACGATCCCGAGGGCCTGATCGCGGATGCCGAAGACGGCGAGATCGCCGGCGCGCAGATCGAGAAGGGCTGGTCGATCTGGCCGCCGATCCCCTATTCCTACGACAGCCCGGTCGAACGTCCCGGCGCCGCCCCCCTGCCGCCGAACGAGCAGAACTGGCTGGGCACCGACGACACCAAGCGCGACCTGCTGGCGCGGGTGATCTATGGCTTCCGCCTGTCCATCGTCTTTACCCTGGTGGTCACCATCGCCTCCTCGGCGATCGGCATCACCGCGGGCGCCGTGCAGGGCTATTTCGGCGGCAAGATCGACCTCATCTTCCAGCGCCTGATCGAGATATGGGCCTCGACCCCCTCGCTCTACGTGATCATCATCCTCTTCGCGATCCTCGGGCGCAGCTTCTGGCTTCTGGTCTTCCTGACGGTGCTCTTCGGCTGGATGTCCCTCGTCGGCGTGGTGCGGGCCGAGTTCCTGCGCGCCCGCAACCTGGAATACGTGCGCGCCGCCAAGGCGCTTGGGGTCAGCAACCGGGTGATCATGTTCCGCCACATGCTGCCCAATGCCATGGTCGCCACGCTGACCATGATGCCCTTCATCGTCACCGGCACGATTTCCACCCTGGCCAGCCTCGACTTCCTCGGCTTCGGTCTGCCCAGCTCCTCGCCCTCGCTGGGCGAGATGACGCTGCAGGCGAAGGAGAACCTGCAGGCGCCCTGGCTGGGCTTCACAGCCTTTACCGTCTTCGCCGTCATGCTCTCGTTGCTGGTCTTCATCTTCGAGGGCGTCCGCGATGCCTTCGACCCCAGAAAGACCTTCCGATGACCATGCTTTCCGTGCGCGACCTGCGCGTCGCCTTCGCCCAGGACGGCCAGCGGATCGAGGCCGTCAAGGGCGTGTCCTTCCACGTCGAGAAGGGCGAGACCGTGGCGCTGGTCGGTGAATCCGGCTCGGGCAAATCGGTCTCGGCGCTCTCGACCGTCTCGCTTCTGGGCGACAACGCCGAGGTCTCGGGCTCGGTCCGGTTCGAAGGACAGGAGATGGTCGGCGCCACCCCGGCGCAGCTGCGCAAGCTGCGCGGCAACGACATCTCCTTCATCTTCCAGGAGCCGATGACCTCTCTCAACCCGCTGCACACCATCGAGAAGCAGCTGGCCGAGAGCATGGCCCTGCACCAGGGCCTGACCGGCCGCGGCTGGCTGAAACGCTGGCTGGAAGGCTGGATGCGGCTGAACCCGATGCCGGTGCTGGTCGGCCTGCTGGCCTTCTTCGCCTTCCTCGCCGCCTATGGGGCCTTCATGGCCACGGCGCCGAAACCCCCAGCCTCGATTTCCTCGGCGCTTTCGGCACGGAATTCGTCCGCCGCCTGTTCCGCGCCGTGCTCTGGGCGCTCGGGCTGACGGCGCTGCTGGCGGCGGGCAAGGCGCTGCTCTCCAGCCGGTTCTCGACCTGGATCACCGCCAGCGAGACCCGCGAGAGGTCGATTGCCCTGCTGGAACAGGTCGGCATCCGCGACGCCGAGAGCCGGCTGACCGCCTATCCGCACGAGCTGTCCGGCGGGCAGCGCCAGCGGGTGATGATCGCCATGGCCCTGGCCAACAACCCGCGCCTGCTGATCGCGGATGAACCCACAACGGCGCTGGATGTCACCATCCAGGCGCAGATCCTCGACCTTCTGGCGAAGCTGAAGGACGAGACGGGGATGGGCCTGCTGTTCATCACCCACGACCTCGGCATCGTGCGCCGCATCGCCGACCGGGTCTGCGTGATGAAGGACGGGCTGATCGTCGAAGAGGGCCCGACCGAGGCGATCTTCGCCGATCCGCAACACCCCTATACCAGGATGCTGCTTTCTGCCGGCACCGTGGGTGGCCCCGAAGCGCCGGCCGCCGATGCCCCGGTGGTGCTGGAAACCGACGCCCTGCGCATCTGGTTCCCGATCCGGCAGGGGCTGATGAAGCGTACCGTCGGCCACGTGCGGGCGGTGAATGACGCGACCCTCACGCTGCGCGCCGGCGAAACCCTTGGGATCGTGGGCGAATCAGGCTCGGGCAAGACCACGCTTGCGCTGGCGCTGATGCGGCTGATCGGCTCGGAAGGGCAGGTGCGCTTTGCCGGGCAAGACATCCATGCGCTTTCGACCGCCGACCTGCGCAGCCTGCGCAAGGACATGCAGATCGTCTTCCAGGACCCCTTCGGCTCTCTCTCGCCCCGCATGACGGCCGAGCAGATCATCGCCGAAGGCCTGTCGGTGCATCGCACGGAAAGCAAGGTGCCGGTGCGTCAGCAGGTGGCCGAGGTCATGGCCGAGGTGGGCCTCGACCCGGCGATGATGGATCGCTACCCGCATGAGTTTTCGGGCGGGCAGCGCCAGCGGATCGCCATTGCCCGCGCGATGATCCTGCGCCCCCGCCTGGTGGTGCTGGATGAACCGACCTCGGCGCTGGACATGACGGTGCAGGTGCAGATCGTCGACCTGCTGCGCCGGCTGCAGCAGAAGTACGGGCTGGCCTACCTGTTCATCAGCCACGACCTGAAGGTGGTGCGCGCCATGTCCCACCGGGTGATGGTCATGCGCCACGGCGACGTGGTGGAAGAGGGCACGGCAGAGCAGGTCTTCGACGCCCCGCAGGCGGCCTACACGAAAGAGCTTTTCGCCGCGGCGATGGACCACTAGCGCATCACCAGGCTGAAAGTACTCCCGCCGGAGGCCCGGCCCCGCAGGGGGCCGGATCCCGGTTCCGGCCGTCAGATCGCCGAGGAATGCCGCGCCCGGCTGCCGTCATAGGCATCGAAGGCGCGGGCGATCAGCCGGGTCAGCGGGCGGGCATCTTCGGGGATGAAGAGCCCTTCTTCGGTGACCTGTACCAGCCCGTCGAACCGGGTCGCGACCTCCTGGAACAGGCCTTGCAGCTCTGCCCCGGTGATCCCGAAATCCCGGGTGATCTCGGCGCTGCGGATGCGGAAGTCGCACATCACCGCCTCGATTAGCCGGGCGCGCAGCAGGTCGTCCCCGGCGAAGGCGTGGCCCTTGGCGGTCGAGAAGCGGCCCTCGCGGATGGCAGCCGTATGGGCGCCGGTCGCCGGGGCGTTCTGGCTGAAGCCCTGCGGGAAGCGTGAAATCGAGGACGCCCCGACGCCGATCAGCGCGATGGCGCGGTCATCGGTATAGCCCTGGAAGTTGCGCCGCAGCCGGTTCTCGGCCTGGGCGCGGGCCAGCCCGTCGTCGGGCAGGGCAAAGTGGTCGATGCCGATCTCGGCGTAGCCGTCCCACATGAACAGCTTGCGGGCCGTTGCGAACAGCTCCAGCCGCTCGGCCGGGGTGGGCAGGGCATCCGAGGGCAGCATCCCCTGCCGCCGCGCCATCCAGGGCACATGGGCATAGCCGTAAAGCGCCACCCGGTCGGGCGAGAGCGAGAGCAGCTTCTGCACGCTCTCGGTGATCTTGGCGTTGGTCTGATGCGGCAGGCCGAAGAGGATGTCGGCGTTCAGGCTTTCCACCCCGTGGGCGCGGATCGCGGCGATCACGTCGCGGGTCACCTCGTAGCTCTGCTCGCGGCCGATGCACTTCTGGATGGCCGGGTCGAAATCCTGCACCCCGATCGAGGCGCGGTTCATGCCGGCCGCCTTCAGCACCGCCAGCCGCGTCTCGTCGACCTCGTTGGGGTCGATCTCGACCGAGAACTCGGCCCCCTCGGCGAAGGGGGCGACCTCGGCGATTCGCCCGGCAAGGGTCTCCATCATGTCCGGCGCCAACAGGGTGGGCGTGCCGCCGCCCCAGTGCAGCCGTGACAGGCGGACCCCCGCCGGAAGGTGCTGCTTCAGCATGTCCAGCTCGGCCAGCAGCGTATCCAGGTAGGCGCGCACCGGCGCCTCGCTCTGGGTGCCCTGGGTCCGGCAGGCGCAGAACCAGCACAGCCTGCGGCAGAAGGGGACGTGAACGTAGAGCGAGATCTCGGCCCCCTCGGGGAGGGCTTCGATCCAGCCGCGATGCACCTCCGACCCGACGGTATCGGAGAAATGCGGGGCCGTGGGGTAGCTGGTATAGCGCGGAACCTTCGCGTCAAACAGTCCCAGGCGTTCAAGTTGCGTTTTGGTGACCATGGGACTACTCTTTGCCCATTCTTCCCCACGCGCATTGACGCAGATCAACCTGGCCGGATTTCATGCTTCAGGACACCCTCTCTTTCGCGACCCCGGATTGCAGCGGCTGTCCGATCCGCCACCGTGCGGTCTGCGCGCGTTGCGATAGCGACGAGCTCGCCCGGCTGGAAGAGATCAAGTATTACCGCAGCTTCGAGGCTGGGCAGACGGTGATCTGGTCCGGTGACAGGATGGATTTCGTTGGCTCCGTGGTCTCGGGGATCGCCACCCTGACCCAGACGATGGAAGACGGCCGCACCCAGATGGTCGGCCTGCTGCTGCCCAGCGATTTCGTCGGCCGACCGGGCCGCGACGGTGCCGCATACGACGTGGTGGCGACCTCTGACCTGGTGATGTGCTGCTTCCGCAAAAAGCCCTTCGAACAGCTGATGGAGACCACGCCGCATATCGCGCAGCGCCTGCTGCAGATGACGCTGGACGAACTGGACGCCGCGCGCGAGTGGATGCTGGTGCTGGGCCGCAAGACCGCGCGCGAGAAGATCGCCTCTCTGCTGGCGATCATCGGGCGCCGCGATGCCTCGATCCAGTCCGCGCCGATGTCGGGCAGGATCGTCTTCGACCTGCCGCTGACCCGCGAGGCGATGGCGGACTACCTCGGGCTGACGCTGGAGACGGTCAGCCGCCAGGTCTCGGCGCTGAAGCGGGACGGGGTGATCGAGCTGCAGGGCAAGCGCCACGTGACGGTGCCGGACTTCTCGCGCCTGCTGGAAGAGGCGGGCGATGACGCGGATGGCGGCCTGCTGGTCTGACGCCGCGCCGCAGGGCCAAGGAAAAACCCCCGCCTGTGCGCTGACAGGCGGGGGTTTTCTTTCACGCTACGTGCACCGGGGTAGGCAGCGGGGCTTGCGGGCAGACGCCTGCCGTCGGGTCCCCGCGCTCAGTGCGCCATGAAGACCGGCAGCTCGGCTTCTTCCAGCATGTGCCGGGTGGCGCCGCCCAGGATGGCTTCGCGGAAGCGCGAGTGGCCATAGGCCCCCATGACGATCATGTCCGCGCCGACATCGGTGGCATGCCGCCGGATCAGGTCGGAAATCCGCGGCAGGGTCTTCGAGATCACGTCGATCTCGGAGGCCACGCCGTGACGGGCCAGCCAGGCAGCCAGCATCCCGCCGGGATCCGAACGGTCAGGCCCGTGCATCGGCGGGTCGATGACGACCACATGCACCCCCTTGGCCCGCTTCAGCAGCGGCAGCGCCTTGCGGATCGCCGCCAGGGCCTCGGGGGTCTCGTTCCATGCGATCAGCGGGGTCGTCGGAGTCAGCGCCTGCGCGGCGCCGTCGGGCAGCACCAGAACCGGCGTGCGGCCTTCGAACAGCACGGCTTCGGTGATCGGCTCGTCCTCGACACCCTTGCCCTCGCCGTAGGGCTTGGGCAGCACCACGAGGTCAGAGAAACGCGCGCGCCAGGCGACATGGCGGCCAAGGTCACCCATCTGGGCCACGTCGGTGTCCACCGCATAGCGAACCGGCGCGCCCTTCAGCACCGCATTGGCCTCGGCCTCCAGCGCCTGGCTTTCCTCGGTTGCCCGCGAGATGGCCTGTTGCAGGACCATCGCGTTGGCACCGGCATAATAATATCCCACCTGCGTGCGATCGACGCCGAGACACAGCACATCAAGATGCGCGTCATGAGTCTCTGCCAGGGTTGCGACCTGGTCCAGATGGGCCTTCAGGCCCTCCATTCTGGTCAGGATCGTGAAGATCGTCTTGTAGGCCATTTTAGCCTCCTGATCTGTATTTCGAAAAGAACCGTTACTCTTCCGAGGGATAGCTTGACCGTTCACCGGTTCATAAGGTGTGTTTATCATGTGGGAAATCGACGCACTTTGATCTTCATCAATTCATCACGAGTGCGCGATTGATACAGATCAAGGCAATTGAACGGACCGCGGCGCAAGAAGCGGGAAGTCGTTAACCCGATTTGGGCAGAGCGGGGCCATTCCCTCTGCCGGACTGAAAAAGGGACGCGTTATGGCAAATGGAATCAAGCTAGTCGCGCTGGGGCTGGTCGCGCTTTTCGCCGCGATCGCCGCCAATTATGCGCGCGACCTGGCGTATATGGTGAACGCGCTGGTGGTCATGTTGGTCGCCTCGGTGATGTTCGTCATCACGCTGCGCAAGACGGATGAGGACCCGGTCCTGAAGGACCTGTCCGGAGAGTACATGGACGACGTGGTCCGCTACGGGGTGATCGCCACCGCCTTCTGGGGCGTGGTCGGCTTCCTGGTCGGGGTCTTCATCGCCTTCCAGCTTGCCTTCCCGGTGCTGAACTTCGAATGGGCCCAGGGCCTGCTGAACTTCGGCCGGATCCGGCCGCTGCACACCTCGGCGGTGATCTTCGCCTTTGGCGGCAACGCCCTGCTCTGCACCTCGTTCTACGTGGTCCAGCGGACCTCGGCGGCGCGGCTCTGGGGCGGCAACCTGGCCTGGTTCGTGTTCTGGGGCTACAACCTGTTCATCGTGCTGGCGGCCCTCAGCTACGTTCTGGGCGGTAGCCAGTCGAAGGAATACGCTGAGCCCGAATGGTACGTCGACCTCTGGCTGACGATTGTCTGGGTGGCCTACCTGGCGGTTTTCCTGGGCACGATCATCAAGCGGAAAGAGCCCCACATCTACGTGGCCAACTGGTTCTTCCTGAGCTTCATCGTCACCGTCGCCATGCTGCACGTGGTGAACAACCTGGTGATTCCCGTCTCGATCTTCGGCTCGAAGTCGGTGCAGGTCTTCGCCGGTGTGCAGGATGCCATGACGCAGTGGTGGTACGGCCACAACGCCGTCGGCTTCTTCCTGACCGCGGGCTTCCTGGGCATGATGTACTACTTCATCCCCAAGCAGGCCGAGAAGCCGGTCTATTCCTATAAGCTGTCGATCATCCACTTCTGGGCGCTGATCTTCCTCTACATCTGGGCCGGTCCGCACCACCTGCACTATACCGCGCTGCCCGACTGGGCCTCGACGCTGGGCATGGTGTTCTCGGTGATCCTGTGGATGCCCAGCTGGGGCGGCATGATCAACGGGCTGATGACCCTCTCGGGCGCCTGGGACAAGCTGCGCACTGACCCCGTCATCCGCATGATGGTGATCGCTGTCGGCTTCTACGGCATGTCGACCTTCGAAGGCCCGATGATGTCGATCAAGGCGGTCAACTCGCTCAGCCACTACACCGACTGGACCATCGGCCACGTCCACTCCGGCGCGCTTGGCTGGAACGGCATGATCACCTTCGGCGCGCTCTACTACCTGGTGCCCAAGCTGTGGAACCGCGAGAAGCTGTACAGCCTCTCCATGGTCTCCTGGCACTTCTGGCTCGCCACCATCGGCATCGTTCTCTACGCCGCCTCGATGTGGGTGACCGGGATCATGGAGGGCCTGATGTGGCGTGAAGTGGATGCCAACGGCTTCCTGGTGAACTCCTTCGCCGATACCGTCGGTGCCAAGTTCCCGATGTACGTGGTGCGGGGCCTCGGTGGGGTGATGTACCTGGCCGGTGCGCTGATCATGTGCGCAAACCTCTGGCTGACCGTCCGCAAGGCGCCGGCCGTCCAGACCGCCAACGGCCTCGTGCCGGCGGAATGAGGAGCTGATAAATGGGTATTCTTGATAAGCACAAGTTCCTCGAAAAGAACGCCACCCTGCTGCTGGCAGGCTCGTTCCTAGTCGTCACCATCGGCGGTATCGTCGAGATCGCACCGCTGTTCTACCTGGAGAACACCATCGAGGATGTGGAGGGCATGCGCCCCTACACGCCCCTCGAACTGGCGGGGCGGGACATCTACATCCGCGAGGGCTGCTACGTCTGCCACTCGCAGATGATCCGCCCGATGCGCGACGAGGTCGAACGCTACGGCCACTACTCGCTGGCCGCCGAGTCGAAGTACGACCGGCCCTTCCAGTGGGGCTCGAAGCGGACCGGGCCCGACCTGGCCCGCGTCGGCGGGCGCTACTCGGACGAATGGCATGTCGATCACCTGACCGACCCGCAGTCCGTGGTGCCTGAATCGGTGATGCCGAAGTACGGCTTCCTGCTGAACCGCCGGATCGAGGGCGAATACATCAGCGACGAGCTGGGCACCCATGCCCTTCTCGGCGTGCCCTATACGCCCGAGATGGTCGAGAACGGCCAGGCCGACTTCCTGGCCCAGGCCGATCCCGACAGCGACTACGACGGTCTGCTGGAACGCTACGGCGAGGACAGCGTCAACGTGCGCAACTTCGACGGCGAACCGGGGGTCTCCGAGATGGATGCCCTGGTGGCCTATCTGCAGATGCTGGGCACGCTGGTCGATTTCTCGACCTTCTACCCCGATGAAAGCCGCTGAGGAGG
>NZ_AFPM01000066.1 GCF_000220565.1 Oceanicola sp. S124
GGTCGAGCTGTCCGAACGCTTTGGCCTGAAGGTCGATCCGGACGCCCGCGTATCGGACCTGTCCGTTGGCGAATGTCAGCGGGTCGAGATCCTGAAGGCGCTCTACAACGACGCCCGTATCCTCATCCTTGATGAACCCACGGCGGTGCTGACCGCGCAGGAGGCCGAGGGGCTTTTCGCCACGCTGAAGGACATGGCCGCCAAGGGGCTGTCGCTGATCTTCATCAGCCACAAGCTGGGCGAGGTCATGTCGGCCTCGGACCGCGTGGTCGTGCTGCGGCGCGGCAGGGTGGTGGCCGAACGGCGCACCTCCGAGACCTCGAAAGAGGAACTGGCCGAGCTGATGGTGGGCCGTGCCGTGCAGCGCCCCGAGCGGCCCCCGGCGACGCCCGGCGCGGTGCTGTTGGAGGCCGTCGACCTCAGCCTTGCCGGGCGCGGTGGCGCCTCGCTGAAATCCGTCAACTTCCGGCTTCATGCCAATGAGACCCTCGGCGTGATCGGCGTCTCGGGCAATGGCCAGACGACGCTGGCGGGCGTGGTCTCGGGGCTGCATGCGCCGGACGGCGGCGCGTTGCTGGTCGAGGGGCACGAGGTTGACCGTTTCGACGTGCCCCACGCCATCGCCTCGGGCATCGGTCGCATCCCCGAGGACCGAAACGCCGAGGGCTCAATCGGTGACATGGCGACCTGGGAGAACGCGGTGCTGGAGCGGATCTGGGCACCTGAGTTCTCCAGGGGCGGCGTCGTGAAGCGCGCCGCCGCGCGGGCGGAAACCCAAGGGATCATAGAGGCTTACGACGTGCGCGGTGCCAGCGTTGACGGGCGTATCCGGCTGCTGTCTGGCGGCAACATGCAGAAGCTGATCCTGGGCCGGGTGCTGAACGCGGGGCCGAAGATCCTGGTGGCGGCGCAGCCCAGTCGGGGGCTGGACGAGGGCGCCATCGCGGGCGTTCATGAGCGGCTCCTCGAGGCCCGGGGCCGGGGTGCCGGCGTGCTGCTGATCTCCGAGGATCTGGACGAGGTCATGGCCCTCTCCGACCGCATCTGCGCCATCGTGAACGGGCGGCTCTCGCCTGCGATCCCGGCCGAGAAGGCCAATTCCCAGATTCTGGGGCTGATGATGGCGGGCGACTGGTCCGCCGCCGAACAGATCGAGACCGAGACCGCCCGGGGGAGCACCGATGCGCTTTGAAAGACGAGACCACCCGTCGCGGGGCCTGACCCTGCTGGCGCCGCTCGGCGCGATCCTCGCCGCGCTTCTGGGCGCGGGCGTGCTGATCGCCATCGCCGGGGCCAATCCGCTGGAAGCCTACGGGCTTATCCTGAAGGGGGCGCTTGGCTCGCGGCTTGGCTTTTCCGAGATGCTGACCCGCGCGACGCCGCTGATCCTGACCGGCCTTGCCGCCGCCGTGGCCTTCCGGGCGCGGCTGTGGAACATCGGCGGCGAAGGGCAGTTCTACATGGGCGCGCTGGCTGTCGCGGCCTTCGGGATGATCCCGGCGATTGCCTCTCTGCCCGCGCCGCTGGCCATCTTGCTGTGCCTGATCGCCGGGGCCGTCGCGGGCATGGTCCTGCTGTTGCTGCCGCTTGGTCTGCGGCTGAAGTTCGGCGTCGACGAGGTGGTCACCACGTTGCTGCTGAATTTCGTCGCCGTGCTCTTCGTTTCGCTGATGATCGAGGGGGCGATGAAGGATCCGCTGGCCTTCGGCTGGCCGCAGTCGGTGCCGGTGCCCGACAGCGCCGTGTTGCCCAAGCTGATGGAGCGCACGCGCCTACACGCCGGTCTGGTCATCGCCGTGGTCATGGCGGTGGCGGTCTGGTGGATCCAGTCGCGCACCGTCTTCGGCATGCGCGCCCGCGCTACGGGCCTGAACCCGCGCGCGGCCTCCTTCGCCGGAGTGCCGCTTGGCCGGACGCTGATCGTCGTCGCTTGCCTGTCCGGCGGAATGGCGGGCCTTGCGGGCGCTATCGAGGTCATGGGGGTCAAGGGCTATGTCAGCACCGACCTCTCGCCCAGCTATGGTTACTCGGGCATCATCATCGCCATGCTGGCCAACCTGAACCCGCTGGGCGTGATCGCCGCGGCGCTCTTCTCGGCGGTGATGTTCGTCGGCGCGGACAGCATGAGCCGCGCCCTGGGCATCCCCAGCTATATCGCCGATGTCACCGTCGCCCTGTCGCTGCTGACCATGCTGGTGGCGATCTTCCTGACCCAGTACAGGATCCGCAAATGAGCACGCTTCTCGATATCCTCTCCTCCATCGGCATGTGGGAGGCGGTGCTGCGCATCGCCACGCCACTGATCTTCGGCACCCTCGGCGTGCTGCTCTGCGAAAGGGTCGGGGTGCTGAACCTCGGGATCGAGGGGATCATGACCTTCGGCGCCATGGTCGGCTGGCTGACCGTCTACTCGGGCGGAGACCTCTGGACCGGCATGCTGGCCGCCGCCGCTGCTGGCGCGCTCTTCGGCCTGCTGCATGCGATGATGACGGTGCCGCTTGGCCTCTCCCAGCACGTCACGGGCCTTGGCATCACGCTCTTTGCCTCCAGCCTGTCCTATTACATCTTCCGCCTCGCCGTGCCGACGGCCTCCTCGCCGCCGACGGTGACGCCGTTCAAGCCGCTGCCGATCCCGGGGCTGTCCGAGATTCCCTTCGTGGGCCCGGTGCTGTTCAGCCAGACCCCGCCGACCTACCTGGCGCTGGCGGTGGTCGCGCTGCTGGCCTTCGGGCTCTACCGCACGCCGCTTGGCCTGGCGCTGCGGATGACGGGCGAGAACCCCCATGCCGCCGATGCCCAGGGGCTTGATCCCATCGGGCTGCGCATCGGGGCGATCATGGCGGGCTCGGCGCTGATGGCCATGGGCGGGGCGTTCCTGACACTGGCGGCCTTCAACAGCTTCTTCCCGACGATGATCCAGGGGCGCGGCTGGATCTGCGTGGCGCTGGTGGTCTTCGCCTCGTGGCGACCGGCCCGGGCACTTCTGGGCGCGCTGCTGTTCGCCTTCTTCGACGCCTTCCAGCTGCGGCTGCAGACGGTGGTCGACGGGGTGCCCTACCAGCTGTTCCTGATGCTGCCCTACCTGCTGTCGATCCTTGCCCTGATCCTGATGGCGCGGCGCGCCCGCGTGCCGCAGGCGCTGATGCAACCTTACCGGCGGGGCGAGCGCTAGGCGCCGCCACCGCAGTTCAAACGCCAGACGGCGCGTCCCCCGGGGCGCGCCGTTTTCACTTTCACCGGCGCCGGGGCGCGGCTGTCAGCGGCATGGGCCGACCCTTGTCGGGCTTGCCTGTCGCCGCGCCAAGGCGCAGCCTGAGCGTCGGGGCCCCCCTCGGACACCCTCGGCCTGGTGCGTTTCCGCGCTGCAGCATCTCTGCCGCGGCGGGGTCTTCACGCGGGCGTGATCTTCTAAATGATTGAAAAAGTACGACTATTATCCCGCTTTACAGAATCAAATAAGTCATACTTAATCGAATGCACGAACAGAACCTGTTCGAAGGGAGGAAATCATGAAACTCAGAACCACGCTCCTTGCGAGCGCCGTCACCCTGTTGCCTGTCGCCACGATGGCCGCCGACATGACCATTGGCTTCTCGCAGATCGGATCGGAGTCCGGCTGGCGTGCCGCCGAGACCACGGTCACCCGGCAAGAGGCCGAAGCGCGCGGCATCGATCTGAAATTCGCCGATGCGCAGCAGAAGCAGGAAAACCAGATCAAGGCCCTGCGCAGCTTCATCGCCCAGGGGGTCGACGCGATCCTGCTGGCGCCGGTCGTCGCCACCGGCTGGGATCAGGTGCTGGAAGAGGCCGCTGATGCCGAGATCCCGGTGGTGCTGCTGGACCGCACCGTGGATGCCGACGAAAGCCTCTACCTGACCGCCGTGACCTCGGACCTCGTGCACGAGGGCAATGTGGCCGGTCAGTGGCTGGTCGATGAAGTGGCCGGGGAGGACTGCCGCGTCGTCGAACTGCAGGGCACCACCGGCTCGTCGCCCGCCATCGACCGCAAGACCGGCTTCGAGCAGGCGCTGGAAGGCCATGACAACCTGGAGATCGTGCGCAGCCAGACCGGCGACTTCACCCGCAGCCAGGGCAAGGTCGTGATGGAGAGCTTCCTGAAGGCCGAGGGCGGAGAGAACATCTGCGCGCTCTATGCCCATAACGACGACATGGCCGTCGGCGCGATCCAGGCGATCAAGGAAGCCGGGCTGGCGCCGGGCGAGGACATCCTGATCGTCGCCATCGACGCCGTGCCGGATGCCCACCTGGCGATTGCCCAGGGCGAGATGAACGCCACGATCGAGCTGACGCCGAACATGGCAGGCCCGGCGCTGGACGCCCTGGAAGCCTACTTCACCGATGGCACCATGCCGCCGAAGTGGATCCAGACCGAAAGCAAGCTCTATACTGCCGCTGACGACAACCAGGCGGTCTACGAGATGAAGAAGGACCTGGGCTACTGATCCCGGTCGTGTCCCGGGGTGAAGGGCCCCGGGGCGCTTCCATCGCTGCCCGACAGGTCATGATGTCGGGCAGCGCCTTCATCCCGGGGCGGCCCAAGACGAGTTGACGCAATGCCAGATGACATCCGCCCGCTGCTTCATGCCAGCGGGATTTCCAAATTCTTCCCCGGGGCCGTGGCCCTCGACGAGGTCGAGCTGACGCTGCTCCCCGGCGAGGTCCATGCGCTTCTGGGCGAAAACGGCGCGGGCAAGTCCACGCTGATCAAGTGCCTGACCGGGGCCTACCGCCGTGACGGCGGCACGATCACCCTCAACGGGGCCGAGATCGACCCGGCCTCGACCAACGAGAGCCAGGCGCTTGGCATCGGCACGGTCTACCAGGAGGTCAACCTGCTGCCCAACCTGACCGTGGCCGAGAACCTCTTTCTGGGGCGCCAGATCACCCGGGGCGGGCTGCTGCGCCGCCGCGCCATGATCCGCGCCGCCCGCGAGGTGCTGCTGGACTACGGGCTGGATATCGACCCGGCCGAGCCGCTGACCAGCTACTCGGTTGCCGTGCAGCAGGTGGTCGCCATCGCCCGCGCGGTCGAGATGTCGGGCAAGGTGCTGATCCTCGACGAACCCACGGCCTCGCTGGACCGCGACGAGGTGCAGCTGGTCTTCTCGGTCATCCGCAAGCTGCGTGATCGCGGGTTGGCGGTGGTCTTCATCACCCATTTTCTCGACCAGGTTTTCGAGATCTCCGACCGCGCCACCGTGCTGCGCAATGGCCGCGTGGTGGGCGAGAGGGATCTTGGCCAGGTGACGCCGAACGATATCGTCACGCTGATGCTGGGTCGCCAGCTGGAAGAGCGCGTGCATGAACGCAAGGGCGGCCGTGCCGGCGAGGTGCTGGTCGAGGTCGAGGCCCTCGGCAAGCGCGGCATGATCGAGCCCTTCGACCTGACCATCCACGAAGGCGAGGTCGTCGGCCTTGCCGGGCTGCTCGGATCGGGGCGGACCGAGACGGCGAACCTGCTGTTCGGCGCCGTGCAGGGCGATCAGGGACGCCTGCGCAAGCGTGGGCAAGAGATCCGCATCACCCGGCCGCGCGACGCGATCACCCAGCGGTTCGCGCTTTGCCCCGAGGATCGCAAGACCGACGGCATCGTCGGCGACCTCTCGGTGCGTGACAACATCATCCTGGCGCTGCAGGCCCGGCAGGGCTGGACGCGGCCGCTGCCGCGCGCCCGGGTCAACGAGATCGCCGAGCACTACGTGCGGGCGCTGGATATCCGGCTGGCCAGCCTCGACATGCCGATCCGGCTGCTGTCGGGGGGCAATCAGCAGAAAGCGCTGCTGGCGCGCTGGCTGGCAACCCAGCCCGAGCTGCTGATCCTCGACGAACCCACACGCGGCATCGACGTCGGCGCCCATGCCGAGATCATCGCCCTGATCGAGCGCCTGCGCGAAGAGGGCATGGCGCTGCTTGTCGCCTCGTCCGAGCTGGAGGAACTGGTGGCCTATTCCACCCGTGTCATCGTGCTGCGCGACCGCCGCCAGGTCGGAGAGCTGACCGGCGACCAGATCACCCCGTCCAACATCGTCGCCGCCATCGCAGCCGAAGCGCCGAAGGAGGTCACAGCCTGATGTCCGCCACCACCCCTTCCGTCTTCAAGCGCATCCTGCCGCAGCTGATCATCCTCGCGGTGGTGCTGGCGCTGAACGTCATCGTCTTTCCCGGCTTCCTCAATATCGAGGTCCACAACGGCCGCATCTTCGGCAACCTGATCGACGTGCTGAACCGGGGCGCGCCCGTCGCGCTGCTCTGTATCGGCATGACTCTGGTCATCGCCACCCGCGGCATCGACCTGTCGGTCGGCGCGGTCATGGCCATCGCGGGGGCCACGGCGGCCTCGCTGGTCAGCGACGGGCACCACTGGACGACCTCGCTGCTTGGCGCGTTGCTGGTCGGCTCGCTCTGCGGGCTGTGGAACGGCTTCCTCGTGGCGGTGCTGCGCATCCAGCCCATCGTGGCCACGCTGGTGTTGATGGTCGCCGGGCGCGGCATCGCCCAGCTGATCACCGAGGGTACCATCCTGACCTTCATAGACCCCGGGCTGATCCGCCTCGGCGCGGGCACGATCATCGGCATCCCGACGCCGATCCTGATCTGGATCGCGCTCGGGGCAGGGGCGATCCTTGCGGTGCGCCGCACGGCCCTTGGCATGCTGATCGAGGCCATCGGCATCAACGAGGCCTCCTCGCGCCTCGCCGGCATCAACTCCCGCGTGCTGCTGATCTGCGTCTACGCCATGACCGGCCTCTGCGCCGCGCTGGCCGGTGTCATCGTCGCCGCCGACATCAAGGGGGCGGATGCCAACAACGCCGGGCTCTGGCTTGAGCTGGATGCGATCCTTGCGGTGGTCATCGGCGGCAACTCCCTGCTGGGCGGGCGGTTCTCGATCCTCGCCTCGCTTCTGGGGGCGCTGATCATCCAGTCGGTGAACTCGCTGATCCTGCTCTCGGGCATGCCGCCGGAGTTCAACCTGATCATCAAGTCGGTGCTGATCCTCTGCATCCTGGTCATCCAGTCGCCCAAGGTCGGCCACCTCATCTACATGCTGCGGGCCTCCAGCCTGCATGTCCCCCCGCCCGAGCCCCCCTCGCGGCGCGTGCTGACGCCCAAGGAGGACGCCCAGTGATCCGTTCGACCCACCTGCCGCTGCTGGTCACGCTGCTGACCTTCGTGCTGGCCTATGCGCTCTGTGCAGCGCAGTACCCGGCGATGCTTTCGACCCGCGTCATTGCCAACCTGCTGACCGACAACGCCTTTCTCGGGATCGTCGCGGTCGGCATGACCTTCGTCATCCTGTCGGGCGGCATCGACCTTTCCGTCGGCTCGGTCATCGCCTTCACCGGGGTCTTCCTTGCGGTCATCCTGCGCGAGACCTCGATCCACCCGCTGACCGCCTTCGTGCTGGTGCTGGTGCTGACCACCGCCTTCGGCGCGGCCATGGGCGCGGTGATCCACTACTTGGAAATGCCGCCCTTCATCGTCACTCTGGCGGGGATGTTCTTTGCCCGGGGCGCGGCCTACGTGCTGTCCACCGACAGCGTTCCGATCGAGCACGAGTTCTACGACTTCCTGCAATCGCTCTATTACAAGGCGCCGGGCGGCGGGCGGTTCCGGCTGATCGGCGCGGTGATGCTGCTGGCCTTCGTGGCCGGCGGGCTGGTGCTGCACCGCACCCGGCTGGGCCAGAACGTCTATGCCCTTGGCGGCGGCGTTGCCACGGCGCGCCTGATGGGGGTGCCGCTGGCCCGCACCACGGTCTCGATCTATGCCATCTCGGGCGGGCTGGCGGGCCTCGCGGGGATCGTCTTCTCGCTCTACACCTCGGCGGGCTATTCGCTGGCGACGGTGGGCGTCGAACTGGACGCCATCGCGGCAGTGGTCATCGGCGGCACGCTGCTGTCGGGCGGTTACGGCTTCGTGGCGGGCACCTTCTTCGGCATCCTGATCATGGGGCTGATCCAGACCTACATCGTCTTCGACGGGACATTGTCGAGCTGGTGGACTAAGATCGTCATCGGAGCGCTGCTCTTCGCCTTCATCCTGCTGCAAAAGGGACTGACTTGGGCCACGACAAGCCGAAAGAGAGTTCGGACTGGCTCCGCCACGCCGTCATGACAGTTGTCTCGGCCGACGCCCGGCGGGCGCGGACTTCGAACCATACCAGTTTCGTGGTCGAGCAGCTTGGGCGTGCCATCGTGGCAGGTGAATACCCGGCCGAGACGATGATCCCGCTGGATCCGGACCTCTGCGAGATGTTCGACGTCTCGCGCACCGTGGTGCGCGAGGCCAAGAAGACCCTGGCCGCCAAGGCGCTGATCCAGTCCAAGGCCAAGGTGGGCACCCATGTGCGCCCGCCGGATGACTGGAACATGTTCGACGAGGACGTGCTGCGCTGGCATTCGGCGGTGAAGTCTCCCGGTCGTTTCTATGACGAGCTGTTCGAGATCCGCCTGATCTTCGAGCCCGCCGCCGCCGCCCGCGCCGCGCGCCAGGCCAACCAGGTCGACTGCGACCAGCTCTTTGCGCTCTGCGACGAGATGGAGACGGCACGCTCACGCGCCGATTTCGCCGTGGCGGACTACGAGTTCCACAAGCAGGTGCTGCGCATCTCGGGCAAT
>NZ_AFPM01000065.1 GCF_000220565.1 Oceanicola sp. S124
AGTTCATCGCCCGGCTCGGGTAGGCGCCGCGCGAATGGGGGATCTCGGTGTAGAACTTGGCGACCTCGCCGAACGAGAGGGATTTGATCGTCTCGTAGTTGGCGATCACCCCGTCGACGACACCGCGCTGAAGGGCCGGATAGGTGTCAGTCATGGGCATGGCGACGCCTTCGGCCCCCATGGCAGCCAGCGGCCCGATGTAGTCATTGGCCGAGCGGATGCGCAGGCCCTTCATGTCCTCCATCGTCTCGACGGGACCTTCCCGCAAGAGCAGGTGCATCGGCGTGCCGACGTTGTAGCCCAGCACCTTGACGCCCTCCATTTCCTCGGCAAGCGCGGGGTACGCCTCCGCCATGTCGAGGAAGACCTCGAGGATATAGGCCGGATCCTCGTAGCCATAGAAGAAGGCCGGCGTCTTACGCAGCATCTCGAAACCGGCGCTGGCATAGATCGGGGTGATGTAGGCCAGGTCGGCGATGCCGGCCTCCAGCTCGTCCACGCCCTCGCGGCTGGTAATGAGGGAGCGCGCCCAATAGGGGGTGATCTTCACCCGGCCGTCGGTCTGTTCCTCGATGCGGGCGATCCATTCCTGGTCGGCCAGGGAATAGGTGTGGGTTGCCGGGTTGGGGCTGGAATAGGTCAGCTCGAACTCGGCCGCCCAGGCGCCATTGGCGCAGGCGATGGCGGTGGCCAGCACCGCCGAAATGGTCAGATGTTTCATTTGGGTCCTCCTCCGTTGATCCGGCCCTCCTCCAGGCCGTATTCGCGTTGCACGAATTCCATGTCCTCGCCCGGCAGGCGGGCAAGGTGGCGGACGCCCGCAGGGGTCCGCGACAGTTTGACCGGCGCGCCGATCTGGCGGTAGCGATGGCCCGCCTCGTCGGTGATCCAGGGCGCCATGCCGCGCGCCTGGACATGCGGATCCTCCAGCGCCTCGGCCACCTCCCAGACGGGAGCATACTGGGTGCCCGCATCGGCCAGGATGTCGATCCATTCGGCCCGGCTCCTCTGCGCCATCGTTGCGTCCAGCGTGGAGCGGATGTGGTCGCTGGCGGCAGGGTC
>NZ_AFPM01000064.1 GCF_000220565.1 Oceanicola sp. S124
TGCCCGTCGGTTTCTTGGCCACGGCCTGCCCTTTCCTCTTGCCCACTACATGCCGGGATCAGGCGCAGCCCGGGGGGCGCTGCCCCCTGCACCGGTTCCGGTCGAGATCCCGCCTAGAATAGCAAAACCGGCCCGCTGTCAAAGCCTCAGCGGCGCGATGCCTCAGAACGGCCCGTCCTCCAGCGCCCCGTCCGCCGACATCTGGGCATAGAGAAGCCCCTCGCGCAGCCCGCGATCGGCAACGCTGAGCCGGTCCGTGGGCCAGATCCTGAGCAGCGCCTGCAGGATCGCCGAGCCGGACATGATCAGCGTCTGACGGTCCTGGCCGATGCGCGGATCGCGCCGCCGCCCCTCGGGGCCCAGCTCGAGATAGCCGCGGATTACCCGGTCGATCTGATCCGAGGTCATCTGCAACCCGTCGACCTTGGTCCGGTCGTAGCGCTTGAGCCCCAGATGGCTGGCCGCGACGGTGGTCACGGTGCCCGAGGTGCCGATGATCTGGAAGCCCTCGCGGGCCTGTTCGTCCTTGTAGGGAGCGAACTCGGCCAGGCTTTCCTCGAAGAACCAGGACATCAGGGCGAAGCGCGCCGAGTCGTCCTCGACGTCGCGGAACTGGTCGCGCAGCGTGGCCACGCCCAGCGGAACCGAGATCCAGTCGACCACCTTGGCCGCCGGAAAGGGGCTCTCTGGAGGGTGGAAGCCGGCGTGCAGGCGCATGATGGCGCGCGGCCGGTCACGCTGCGGCACCGAAGTCAGGTCGATCCAGACCAGCTCGGTCGAGCCGCCGCCGATATCGACCACCAGCAGCTGCTCGGTCCGGGTCGAGACCAGCGGCGCGCAGGAGATTACCGCCAGGCGGGCCTCTTCCTCCGGCTCGATGATTTCCAGCTTCAGACCGGTCTCGCGGCGCACCTGGTTGATGAAGGCCCCGGCGTTGGTCGCACGGCGGCAGGCCTCGGTGGCCACCAGCCGCATGTGCCGGACCCGGTGCCGCTTCAGCTTCTGCTGGCAGATGCGCATGGCCTGCACGGTGCGCGCCATGGAAGAGCGCGACAGACGGCCGGATCGTTCCAGCCCGGACCCGAGCTGGACGGATTTCGAAAAGCTGTCGACGACGTGAAACTGAGACCCCTTGGGCTGGGCGATCAGCATGCGACAGCTGTTGGTCCCGAGGTCCAGCGCAGCGTAAAGCTCCGACGGATCGGGGGGTTTGGATGCGGGGCTCTCGACCGGTTTCGGGAAGGCGCCCGCACCTTTGGGACGCCTGGGCGCCATGGGTGCGCCCTCCTGTTCGTGTTGATGTCGAAGGTAGTCACTTGTGCGGGGCAACGCAAGATGATTGCGCCGGGATCCGGCAGGGTCCCTGCGGGACTTGGCGACGAGGCAGGCCGTTGCGCCTTTTCGGCAAGGCGCGGCGAGGGGCCGGGCCCATGGTGGATTGCCATCCACCCTACGCCTTCCGCATGCGCTGCGCCTCGTTGGACCGGGCGTGCCGTCCCTGCCGGCCGCCCGGCAGCGCCAGACGTGGCCGTGCCGCTCCGCCGCGCCATCGGGCACGGCCACCGGTCCCGCAGGACCGGCCGCTGCCCCTGACGCGGGCGGATGCCAAGCCCCCCTGCCCCCGGCGTCCGGTTTGTCCGGCCTCGCGCCGCCAGGTCGCTTTACCACCCTGCCTGGTCGTCTTGCGGCAGGCCCCGCCCCGTCACCCGCCGCAACAT
>NZ_AFPM01000063.1 GCF_000220565.1 Oceanicola sp. S124
CCGCGAGATCCTTTCGGGCACTAAGTCCGTCTCGCTGGACGGCACCCGCGAAGGCGCGCCGCTGAAGGACACGCTGCACCGGGCCTTCGAATATTCCGACTGCTGGGTACAGGACGCCCGACTGACGGTGCTGAACGCCCGTGACGCCGCCCGCTGGGGGGCCGAGATCCTGCCCCGCACCAGAGTCATTTCTGCCACGCCTGAAGGATCTGAATGGTCCGTCACGCTGGAAGACAGCGTGACCAAAGAGACCCGCCAGATCCGCACCAAGGCGCTGGTCAATGCCGCCGGCCCCTGGGTCGCCGAGATGCTGAACGGCACCCTCGGGCGCAACTCCGAGGCCGGCATCCGCCTGGTGCGCGGGTCCCACATCGTGACCAAGCGCCTCTACGATCACGACAAGTGCTATTTCTTCCAAGGGTCGGATGGGCGGATCATCTTCTCGATCCCCTACGAGCAGGACTTCACCCTGATCGGCACGACGGACGTCGACCACCCTGACGCCGACCAGAAGCCCCGGATCACCGACGGGGAAATCGCCTACCTCTGCGACTTCGCCTCGGGCTACTTCAAGCAGCCGGTGACACCCGAAGACGTGGTCTGGACCTATTCCGGCGTCCGCCCGCTTTACGACGATGGCGCCTCCTCGGCCTCTGCCGCCACCCGCGACTACGTGCTGCGGCTGGAAGAGAGCGGCCCGCCGCTGCTCTCTGTCTTCGGTGGCAAGATCACCACCTACCGCCGCCTCGCCGAACACGCGATGGAGAAGCTGGCGCCGCTGTTCCCGATGATCCGCGCGCCCTGGACCGCCGGCAAGCCCCTGCCGGGCGGCGATTTCCCGGTGGCCGAGACCGACCAGCGCATCGGCCAGCTGATGCTCGACTACCCCTTCCTGGAACCGCGCCAGGCCGAGCGCCTGTTCCGCCACTACGGCACCGAATGCCACGACCTGCTGGGCGAGGCGAAGGCGGCAGAGGACCTTGGCCGCGACTTCGGCGCCGGGCTGACCGAGGCCGAGGTACGTTTCCTGATGGACCGCGAGTATGCCACCCGGGCCGAGGATGTCGTCTGGCGCCGCACCAAGCTGGGCCTGCGCCTCTCCGCGGAGCAGATCGCCGCGCTGGACGCCTATATGACCGGGACCTGAGACCGCTTTGGGAGGAGCGACATGAAACACATTCTGGCCATCGACCAGGGCACCACCTCGACCCGCGCGATCCTCTTCGGACCCGACCTGCGTCCCGTCACCTCGGCGCAGGAGGAATTTCCACAGCACTACCCGCACTCAGGCTGGGTGGAACATGACCCGCAGGATCTCTGGGCCTCGACCGCCGCCACCTGCCGCGCCGCGATCGAGAAGGCCGGTCTGGGCCCTGAGGACATCGCCGGGATCGGCATCACCAACCAGCGCGAAACCGCGCTGCTCTGGGACCGAGAGACCGGCAAGCCGCTGCACAATGCCATCGTCTGGCAGGACCGGCGCACCTCCGCGTTGTGCCACGAGCTGCGCGCCGCAGGCCATGAAGAGCGCGTCTCGGCGATCACCGGCCTGCTGCTCGACCCCTATTTCTCGGGGACCAAGGTCAAGTGGCTGCTGGACAACGTCGAGGGCGCACGAGAGGGCGCGAAAGCGGGCCGGGTGCTGTTCGGCACGGTCGACAGCTACCTGATCTGGCGCATGACCGGCGGCGCGGCCCATGTCACCGACGCCACCAACGCGGCACGCACGCTGCTCTACGACATCCACGCCGGGGAGTGGTCCGAAGAGATCTGCGCCCTGCTGGACATCCCCCTGCAGATCCTGCCGGAGGTGCGCGACTGCGCCTCGGACTTCGGTCAGACGCGGCCCGATCTCTTCGGCAAGCCGATCCCGATCCTGGGTGTCGCGGGCGATCAGCAGGCGGCCACCCTCGGCCAGGCCTGTTTCCAGCCCGGCATGATGAAATCCACCTACGGTACCGGCTGCTTTGCCCTGCTGAACACCGGCGATACGCCCGTCCGCTCGTCGCACCGTCTGCTGACGACGATCGCCTACCAGCTGGACGGCAAGACGACCTATGCGCTTGAGGGCTCGATCTTCATCGCAGGCGCGGTGGTGCAATGGCTGCGCGACGGGCTGAAGATCATCCGCACCGCGTCGGAGACCCAGCCCCTGGCCGAACGTGCCGATACGGGGCAGGAGCTGATCCTTGTCCCTGCCTTCACCGGCCTCGGCGCGCCCTACTGGAATGCCGACTGCCGCGGCGCGGTCTTCGGGCTGACCCGCAACTCGGGCCCCGCCGAGTTCGCCCGCGCGGCGCTGCAATCGGTGGGCTACCAGACCCGCGACCTGCTGGAAGCCATGCAGGCCGACTGGCAGGGCAAGGACACCGAAGCCACCCTGCGCGTCGACGGCGGCATGAGCGCCTCGGACTGGGCGATGCAGTTCCTGTCAGATATCCTCGGCGCGCCGGTCGACCGGCCCGAGATGCTGGAAACCACCGCCCTCGGCGTGGCCTGGCTGGCAGGACACCGCGCCGGGCTCTACCCGGATGCGGAAGGCTTCGCGCAGGGCTGGGCGCTGGAACGCAGCTTCGCGCCGCAGATGGAGGCAGCAGAGCGGGACCGTCTCTACGGCGCCTGGAAACGTGCCGTCGCGGCAGTGCAACAGGCCTGAGGGGGCGCTGCCCCCGTTGCCGGAGGCAACAGGCAGAAGGGGAAGGGGGCTCTGCCCCCGTCCGCCAGGGCGGACTCCCCCGGAGTACTTCCAGCCTGGTGATGATGTGGGGCAGGGCCCGGAATGGCTCCCTCCTTTTGCCATGAAGAGCGTGGCACGCTCCTGAACCAGAAGGAGGCCGCCCATCCGGGCACTGTCTCCCTTCATCATCACCAGGCTGAAAATACTCCCGCCGGAGGCG
>NZ_AFPM01000062.1 GCF_000220565.1 Oceanicola sp. S124
GCAATGGCTCGATCACGCTGGCGCTGACCGGCGAGCGGCGGGAAGAGATCCTGCGCCAGGCCGCCATGGCCCGCGCCTTCGGGGTCGAGGCAGAGGCGATCTCTCCCGCCGAGGTGAAGGCGATGTATCCGCATGTGAACATCGAGGGCGCCACGGCGGGTGTCTACCTGCCGAAGGACGGGCAGGGCGATCCGGCGAACATCGCGCTGGCGCTGGCCCGGGGCGCGAAGATGCGCGGCGCACAGGTGCTGGAACGGGTGAAGGTCACCGGCGTGGCCCGGCAGGGGCGCCGCATCACCGGCGTGGACTGGGAAGCCGAGGGCGAAGCAGGCCACATCACCTGCGAGCACGTGGTCAACTGCGCCGGCATGTGGGGCCGGGAGGTCGGCCGCATGCTGGGCGTCAACGTCCCCCTGCAGGCCTGCGAGCACTTCTACCTTGTCACCGACACCATCGAGGGTCTGGGCCAGCTGCCCACCCTGCGCGTGCCCGACGAATGCGCCTACTACAAGGAGGACGCGGGCAAGATCCTTCTGGGGGCCTTCGAGCCCGTCGCCAAGCCCTGGGCCCTGGACGGCATCCCCGAGGATTTCGAGTTCGACCAGCTACCAGAGGATTTCGAGCATTTCGAACCGATCATGGAAGCCGCCATCGCCCGCATGCCGATGCTGGCCGAGGCGGGCATCCACACCTTCTTCAACGGCCCCGAAAGCTTCACCCCTGACGATGCCTATCACCTTGGACAGGCGCCCGAGATGGACAATGTCTGGGTCGCGGCGGGGTTCAACTCGATCGGCATCCAGTCCGCCGGGGGCGCAGGCAGGGCACTGGCCGAGTGGATGGAGGCGGGCGAGAAGCCTTTCGATCTGGGCGACGTGGATATCGCGCGGATGCAGCCCTTCCAGGGCAACCGGACCTATCTGGCCGAACGCTCGAAGGAAACGCTCGGCCTGCTCTATGCCGATCACTTCCCGTTCCGCCAGAAGGCCACGGCACGCGGGGTGCGCCGCTCGCCCCTGCACGAGGCGCTGAAGGCCCGGGGCGCGGTCTTCGGCGAGCTGGCGGGCTGGGAGCGCGCCAACTGGTTCGCCGGGCCCGATCAGGCGCCGGTCTACGACTACAGCTGGCGGCGCCCCACGTGGTTTGCCAATGTCGCCGCAGAGCACCGCGCGGTGCGCGAGGGGGTGGGGCTCTACGACATGTCCTCCTTCGGCAAGATCCGCGTCGAGGGGCCGGAGGCCTGCGCCTTTCTGAACCACATCGCGGGCGGACAGATGGACGTGGCACCGGGCAAGATCGTCTACACCCAGTTCCTGAACACGCGTGGCGGGATCGAGGCCGACGTGACCATCACGCGCCTGTCGGAGACCGCCTATCTCGTCGTCACCCCGGCGGCGACGGTGCAGGCCGACATGGCCCATATGCGCCGCCACCTGGGCGAAGCGCGCGTGGTGCTGACCGACGTGACCCCTGGCGAAGCGGTGATTGCCGTCATGGGGCCCAAGGCACGCGACCTCATGGCGCGCGTGTCCCCGAACGACTTCTCCAACGCCGCCCACCCCTTCGGCACCGCCCGCGAGATCGAGATCGGCATGGCCCTGGCTCGCGCGCATCGGGTGACCTACGTGGGCGAGTTGGGCTGGGAGGTCTATGTCCCTTCCGACATGGCGGCCCATGTCTTCGAGGCGCTGCTTGAGGCGGGCGAGGCGCTTGGCGCGACGCTTTGCGGGCTGCACATGATGGACAGTTGCCGGATGGAGAAGGGCTGTCGCCACTTCGGCCATGACATCACCTGCGAGGATCACGTGCTGGAAGCGGGCCTCGGCTTTGCCGTGAAGACCGACAAGCCCGATTTCATCGGCCGTGACGCGGTGCTGCGCAAGAAGGAGGCGGGGCTGTCGATGCGGCTGGTGCTGTTCAAGCTGACGGACCCTGAGCCGCTGCTTTATCACGCCGAACCGGTGTTGCGGGACGGGCAGGTTGTCAGCCACCTGACCTCGGGTGCCCATGGCCATCACCTCGGCGCGGCCATGGGGATGGGCTATATTCCTTCTGCCGGGCAAAGCGTGGAAGAGCTGCTGGGATCGGTCTACGAGATCGACGTGGCGGGCCGCCGCGTGCGGGCCGAGGCCAGCCTGCGGCCCTTCCTTGACCCGAAGTCAGAGCGCGTGAAGGCATGAAAAAGGGCGGCCCCGCAAGGCCGCCCCTTCCTCAGCTCGCCTGCATGCGGCGGATCTTGTCGATCACCCGCTCGTAGTCTTCCTGGTAGCCGATCGGCTCGAAGAAGCGGCCCTTGCGGTCGAACAGCAGCACCGAGGCCGAATGGTCCATGGTGTAGTCGCCGTCCTCAAGCGCCACCTGACGGGCATAGACCCGGAAGGCCTTGATCGCCTTGTCGATCTCGGCGCGCGAGCCCGAGACGCCGGTCACGCCCGGCGCCCAGGAGACATAGTCGCCAAGGGTCTTCACGTCGTCCCGCTCGGGGTCGACGGTGACGAAGAAGACGCGCAGCTGGTTGTCCTCGCCCAGGTCTTCCTGCCAGGTGGCGATGTCGCCGAGAGTCGTGGGGCAGACCTCGGGGCAATGGGTGAAGCCGAAGAAGACGGCGGTGGCGCCGCCCTTCAGGCTGTCTTCGGTGAAGGTGCCGCCATCGGTCATCTGCAGCGCGTAGTCGCCACGGCCCAGCTCGTCGGCGAGGGTGCGGTTCAGCATCGGCTGGATCAGCTTCAGTGCGGCAAAGGCGAGGATCGCCAGGGCAACGAGGCCCCAGAGCGCCAGCGTCAGGCCCTTTCTGCTCATCTCGGGTACTCCTGTCATTTGGGTGGCCCTGCCGGGGCAGGGCCGGGGGGGTCAATGGTGGGCGTGGTCCTGGGCAGCCTTGGCATTCGGCGCACCGATGGCCAGGGGCAGGGTGACCGAGCCGGCGTGTTCGAAGGTCAGGGTGACATCGACCGTCTCGCCCTCGACCAGGGGCGTGTTCAGCTTCATGAACATCAGATGGAGGCCGCCGGGCTTCAGCTCGACCGTCTCTCCGGCCGGGATCACCAGCCCCTCGGTCAGCGCGCGCATCTTCATCACATCGCCTTCCATCGCCATCTCGTGCACCTCGGAGTGACCGGCCACGGCCGTTTCGACGCCGATCAGGCGATCATCGCTGCTGCCGGTGTTGGTGATGGACAGGAAGCCGCCGCCGACGGGGGCATTGGGCAGCGTGGCGCGGGAATAGGCCCCCGAGAGCGTCAGCGCGCCGAGCGTGACATCGCCGGTGCCCATGTCCATCGCGTGGTCGCCATGGCCGTGTCCGGCAGGTGCGGCGGCGCCGTGGTCATGGCCGCCATGGGCGTGGTCCGCGTCATCTCCGGCGACCAGCACCAGCTTCGGCGCCGGGTTCGGCACCTGCCCGCCCGAGGTATCCGTCCAGTCGGCGACGCCGTTGGCGCATTCCTGCAGGGCGGGGAAATGGGCCGTGCTGCCTGCCTCGGCATGGGCGAAGGTGCCGCGCACGGTGAATTCGTCGTACCAGCCGTCTTCCAGGTGGCCGCCGCTCCAGACCACTTCGCGCACGCCCTCGGTCATCTCGGTGCCGTGGTTCATGTAGGGCGTCGCATAGGCGCCGGTGGTGGTGGAGAGTTGCCAGCCGGCCTTGGGCATAGGCTGCACGTTGTAGAAGCCCTCGGGGATCGTCAGGCGGACGGTCTCGGTGGCCTCGCCGTCGCAGCCATGCGGCACGCGCAGGGTGATCTTGGTGGCTTCGCCAAGGCGCACCTCGCGCTGTTCCAGCGTGGCATGGGCCGAGGCGGTGCCGGCGACGGAGGCGGCAAGGGCTGTGGTCAGGGCAAGGGTGGAAAGAAGGGTTTTCATTGTCACTGTCTCTGGTCCGGCGCAGCGGTCAGGGCCGGTCTGCGCATGTCATCCTGCACGCCGGAAGGCGCGCGTTCAAAGGCTCGAAGGCCCGGTATCAGACGTGAAACAGTGGGGGTGCGCGGGGCCCGTGGGCACGCCATCCGGCCTGGTCTGGCCGTCGCTGGACGCGGTCGCGCGGGCGCTCCTGGGCGAAGACCAGCCGCGAGACGGCAGGGTCGATGTGCAGCTCTGGCGCAGTTGGCAGGGCATGGCAGAAGGGGCAGTGATGGGCGTGCCCGGCGGTCTCTTCGCCGGCGCAGAGCGAGCCGGTGCCCGGTTCCAGGGCCAGCACGCTGGAGGCCCGCGCCATCTCATCCGCCGAGGGCGCCATGTGCGCGGCCGACAGCATCCCGCCCCAGGCCAGGGTCAGGGCCAGCAGCAGGACGGATGAGAGGCGGCGCAGGGCGACGGTCATGCCGCTTTCTAGCGCGCAGGAGGGCCTCGCGAAAGTCCCGAACGCGCCCTGGCGCGATCTGCCGCAGGGCCTCGCGGGGCCTGTCCATCCCCTCCTATCCGTTCGGGTAGGTGGGCTACCCTTTGTTGCGGGCCAAGACACCAATGCGCGGCTTAAGATGTGGGCAAGATACAGGCTATACACAGGTATCGAGCGCCGGGACGGACCCTTCATCCACCCCCCTGTCGGGACCCGGCTCCGGCGCTCGGCGACGGCCAGGCGGTCAGGTTCCAAGTGAACCGGCCCCTGTGCGCCGCCTGAAAATCTGGGAGCCGGGTCGGCTCAGCTGACACACACACCAAGCCTCCGACCCGGCTCCAAGGGACCCCGGGCATGTTTCCGCGTACCCACAACGCAGCCCGGGCACCCGGACCGGCGGCGTCCCTCCGTCGGTCCGGACCCTCGTGGCCCTTCTTCCCAAGCCTCCGGTGATGCTCTAGCCTGTGCCAACGGAAAGCAGGCACCGCACCGATGCTGGTCGCGGGCCCAGGGTTCAGGGAGGCCTCCATGGAAATGAGTGACAGCCGCGTGATCGCGGCCGACAGGGCAACCGTCTTCGCCGCGCTGCTCTCGCCCGAGGTGCTGCAGGAATGCGTCCCCGGCGCGCAGGACGTGACCGGCACGCCGGAAGAGGGCTTCGACGCCACTGTGGTGCAGAAGGTCGGCCCGGTGAAGGCTACCTTCAAGGGCCAGGTGACGGTCAGCGAAATCACCGAGGGCGAGGCGCTGACACTGACCGGCGAGGGCAAGGGCGGTGCGGCCGGTTTCGCCAAGGGCGAGGCACGGGTGACCCTGGCCGAGGTCGAGGGCGGCACCCAGCTGAGCTACGAGGTCCAGGCCAAGGTCGGCGGCAAGCTGGCGCAGCTCGGCTCGCGGGTCATCGACGGCTTCGCCAAGAAGATGGCGGATCAGTTCTTCACCCGTTTCCAGGAGGTTCTGGAAGGCCCGGCCGAGGATGCGGCAGAGGGGGGCGAGACCCCTGAGGCGGTGAAGAAGGGCTGGCTGAGCCGCCTGCGCGGCGCCTGAAGGACTGAAACACGTACGACTGGCGCTTGCTCGACTGGGGCCTGAAAGACTGGGGCCCGAATGGCTCGGGGCCCCGCTGCGCGCGGGGTGCGCCTGACAGCAGGGCGGCACCAGTCTCTTGCATTTCCGTGCGCAGACGCGGGGATGCGCACACGGATGTGTGAAAGGGCACAGTGAAACAGCGCGGCCTCTCACCTATCTGTCTGACCTGCGCTGCAGGCGACACCCCTGGGGAGTCCTCGCAGCGCATGGGGCCATTCCGGCCCCTGTAAACCTCACCTCCAGGGAGAACCACATGTCCGCGATCCTGAAGATCCGCGACCTCCGGAAGGTCTACGAGGGCGGCTTCGAGGCGCTGAAAGGCGTCACCCTCGACATCGAGGAGGGAGAGATCCTCGCCCTTCTCGGCCCCAACGGAGCCGGCAAGACGACCCTGATCTCGACGCTGTGCGGGATCACCGAGCCCACCTCGGGCAGCGCCACCGTCGGTGGCTACGACATCAAGACCCAGTATCGCCAGGCGCGCAGCCTGATCGGCCTGGTGCCGCAGGAAATCAACCTCGAGCCCTTCTCCTACGTGGGCGCCAACCTGCACTTCTCGCGCGGGCTGTTCGGCAAGCCCCGCGACGACGCCAAGGTGGAAGACGTGCTGCGCAAGCTGGCGCTCTGGGACAAGCGTGCCAACCGGGTGCGCGAGCTGTCGGGCGGCATGAAGCGGCGCGTGCTGATCGGCAAGGCGCTGGCCCATGAACCCAAGGTGCTGTTCCTCGACGAGCCGACCGCCGGTGTCGACGTGGCCCTGCGCAAGGAGATGTGGGACGTGGTGGCCGACCTGAAGGCCGCCGGCGTCACCATCATCCTGACGACCCACTACATCGAGGAAGCCGAGGCCATGGCCGACCGTGTCGCGGTCATCCGCGATGGCGAGATCCTGATGGTCGAACGCACCGCCGACCTGATGCGCCGCCTCGGGCGCAAGGATCTGACGATCGAGCTGCGCGAGCCGCTCACCGCGATCCCCGAACCGCTGTCGGGCTACGACCTCTGCCTTGGCGAGGATGGTCTGTCGATGACCTACAGCTACGATACCCAGGCCGACCGCACCGGCATCGCCGGGCTGATGTCCGCGCTCAGCGAGGCGGGCATCGTGCTGAAGGACCTGCACACCCGGCAGAGCTCTCTGGAAGAGATCTTCGTCGGACTGGTCGAAGAGAAAGGAGCCCCGGCATGAACCTGCGCGCCGTCCAGGCCATCTACGTCAACGAGATGTCGCGGTTCTTCCGCACCATCGGCCAGAGCTTCATCTCTCCGGTGATCTCGACCTCGCTCTACTTCGTCGTCTTCGGCGCTGCCATCGGGTCGCGCATCGAGACGGTCGAGGGGGTCGCCTACGGGGCCTTCATCGTGCCGGGGCTGATCATGCTCTCGGTGATCATGCAGTCGATCTCCAACGCCAGCTTCGGGATGTACTTCCCCAAGTTCGTCGGCACGGTGTTCGAGCTGCTCTCGGCGCCGGTCAACTTCCTTGAGATCGTGCTGGGCTTCGTCGGCGCGGCGGCGACCAAGGCGCTGTTCATCGGGGTGGTGATCCTGGGCACGGCGGCGGTCTTCGTCGACCTGTCGATCCTGCACCCGCTGGCGATGATCGCCTTCCTGGTGCTGACCTGCCTCGCGTTCTCGCTGATGGGCTTCATCATCGGCATCTGGGCGAAGAACTTCGAACAGCTGCAACTAGTGCCGCTGCTGATCGTCACGCCGCTGGTCTTCCTCGGCGGCTCGTTCTACTCGACCTCGATGCTGCCGCCGGTCTGGCAGACGGTGACCCACTTCAACCCGGTATTCTACCTGATCTCGGGCTTCCGCTGGGCCTTCTTCGGCGTCGCGGACGTGGCCATCGGCTGGAGCCTTCTGGCCATCGCCGCCTTCTTTGCCATCTGCCTCGTCATCGTCTGGCAGATCTTCCGCACCGGCTGGCGCCTGCGCGACTGAGCCGCGCGCCAGTGTGACTTGGCGCCCCCCGGCCGCGGCCGGGGGGCGCCGATTTCAAAGCCCGAAGATCTCAGAGCCCGAAGATGGGTCGGGCCAGCAGGAACATCGCCAGGTAGACCACCGCGATTGCCGCGATGTTCAGCAGGAAGCCCGCCTTCACCATGTCCGACAGCTGCATCTCCTCGTAAGAGAAGACGATGGCGTTCGGCGGCGTTGCCACCGGCATCATGAAGGCCATCGAGGCGCC
>NZ_AFPM01000061.1 GCF_000220565.1 Oceanicola sp. S124
GATGTCTGCCACGCGCTTGGCGTGACGCCCCGCGCGCGGCTGGAGAACGTCGCCTGAAGCGACATCGCGCGAGACGCCCCCAGGATCCAGACGCCCGGCCCCGCGCCGGGCGTCTGACGTTGCGGCCAATTGTCCGCAGATCGGTTGCACCTCTCGCGCTGCGGGAATAGCCTTCCCCTAGGGGAGGATCCTTCATGGCAGACCAGGCAGAGGCGCAGCGCGCGCGGGCAAGCGGGCTTCAGGCCCTCAGGACGATCATCGACGGCGGCCGCGAGGGGCCGGCGATCTCGAAGGTGCTGAATTTCCGCATGGAAAGCGCCGAAGAGGGAGAAGTCACCTTCGTCGGCACCCCCCTGCCCGATTTCGCCAACCCCGCCGGCACCGTCCATGGCGGCTGGTACGGCACCGTGCTGGACAGCTGCATGACCTGCGCCGTGCTGTCGCGGCTGCCCGCCGGACGGGGCTGCACCACGCTGGAATTCAAGGTCAACATCCTGCGCCCGATCCCCTATGGCACCGAGGTCCGCGCCACGGGGCGCACCCAGCATGTCGGCCGCCGCACCGGCGTCGCCGTCGGAGAACTGGTCGGCGTGGCGGACGGGCGGCTCTATGCCACCGGCTCGACCACCTGCGCGGTGCTGGAGCTGTCCCCGGACGAGATGTTCTGACCCGAGGCTGCCCGAAGCGGCGCCACGCCACATGCATCACCAGGCTGAAAATACTCCCGCCGGAGGCGGCCGCTTCCCCCCGGTCAGGAGGGATGCGCCAGCTGCGCACTGGTCGGATAGGTGCCCCGCGACAGGACGGAATCATGCAGCCTCTCGGACGGATCCGCACCGACGACCCGGGGCTTGCGCAGCAGGAACAGCTTGGCAAAGCCACGCCACTGACCGACCGAGGGGGCGTGGATATCCGTCGGGAACCGCTCGCGCCAGGCGGGTGGAAGGGGCAGGCCACGGAACTCGGCCTGGCCCAGCATCCAGACCAGCGGCAGGTTCGACAATCCGCGCGCCTCGGTGAAGCCGCCAAGCTGTCCGCCGACATCGCCATGGGTGCCGGGGAACCAGACCTGCTCCAGCCGGCCCTGCCAGCCGGGCTCGCTGCGCCACATCACCGGGGCGTAGACCTGCCGGGTCTCTTCCAGCGCCAGCGCGTGGAAGCCCGACTTCACGCAGTCCGACAGCGCGTGGTTGTGGAAGGCATGTTTCACCTCGGCCAGCTTCCACAGCAGGGGCAGCCGCAAGCCGAGGCTTTTCACCGTGTCGAAGGCGCCGATCATCTCGATCTGAACATCGCCATGACAGTTCTTCTCGTGGAAGGCGCGCACCGCCTCGTCGCTGCCGCCCTCCTGGTAGAGGCGATAGGCCTGGCGCACGTTGCGTTCGGTCGCGCGCGGGCCGCGCACCAGCCCGACCCGGTCGATCACCCCGGCCAAGGACCGCACCGCATAGGCGCCGCGCGAATAGCCGAACAGGAAGATCCGGTCGCCGGGCCGGTACCGCGAGGCCAGCGCCCCGTAGGCGGCCCGGATCTTGCGGTTGATGCCCCGTCCCAGCAACACGTCCAGACTGTTGCGCCAGCTGTCCCACTGGATCCCGGCTTCGTAATAGACCGACAGGGAGCTGCCGCTCTGCTCGTTCAGCAGCTTGTAGATCAGCCCGGCGTTGGTCTCCTGCCCCGGTTCCAGCGTCGACATGGTGCCGTCAAGGATCACCACATGGGTGACCGCCCCCCGCCCCGGGGCGCTGGCGGCCCGACGCTGGCGGCGGAACCATCCGACCGGCCGCAGCCGGGCAAAGAGACGTTCAAGCGGCCGCTTCACTGCCCGTCCCGGCCTCCCTCAGCAGGGTCCAGACCCGTTGCGGGGTGAAAGGCATGTCGGCCCGCATCACGCCGCGCCCGGCCAGGGCATCCATCACCGCATTCGAGGCCGCGGCCATCGAGCCCACGGTGCCGGCCTCGCCACAGCCCTTCATCCCCATGGGATTGCGGGTCGAGGGCACCGGCTCGGTCGAGAAGGCGATCATCGGCACGTCCCCCGCGCGCGGCATGGCGTAGTCCATGAAGGTCGCGGTCAGCAGCTGGCCGTCCTCGTCGAACGAGACGTTCTCCATCAGCGCCTGGCCGATGCCCTGCACGACACCGCCATGCACCTGGCCCTCTGCCAGCATCGG
>NZ_AFPM01000060.1 GCF_000220565.1 Oceanicola sp. S124
CCTCTGTCGATGGCTAAGGGGCAATGTCCGTACGTCATTGAAAAGAAACCGATCACGTTGCATCTATATTAGCAAGAGCCGACACCGACGCCTCGCATGGGTGCGACGCCTCTATGCGGCGCCAGTCTGGTACTCGAATACTCGTCCGGGCCAGTAGAACTTCAGCCTCCCCCCACGCTTCCCGCCAGCAACCCACACCTGCTAGCCTCCCTCCAAACAGGAGGCCCCCATGACCATCACCTACGGCATTATCGGTTCCGGCATGCTGGGACAGGCCATGGCGCAGGGCGCTCTCTCGGGCGGCGTGGCGGGCAGCAGCCTCTGGATGGCGAACCGCTCGGGCCAGCCGGTGCCGCTGACGGGCGGGGCAGGGGTCACGTTCACCGCCGATCCGCAGGAGCTGGCTGAAGCCTGTGACGTCGTCCTGCTCTGCATCCCGCCTGCCGCCATGCCCGCGCTGAAGATCGACGCCTCCGACAAGCTGGTGCTTTCGGTGGTCGCCGGGCTGACGCTCGCGGGGATCTCGCAGGCCACCGGCAGCGCCCGCGTGATCCGCGCGATGTCCAGCCCCGCCGCAGCCCAGTGCCTCGCCTACACCCCATGGGTCGCCAGCGCAGAGGTCACTGAGGCCGACCGCGCTGCCACCCGCAGTTTCTTCGGCGCCATGGGGCAGACGGACGAGATCACCGACGAGGCCCAGATCGACCATTTCACCGCCATGACCGGCCCGGTGCCGGGCTTCGTGGCCTATGTCGCCGACAGCATGATCCGCCACGCCACGGCCCAGGGCATCGCCCCCGAGGTGGCCGACCGCGCCATCCGCCAGCTCTTCCTCGCGTCCGGAGAGATGCTGAGCCAGGGCGCCAGCCCGGCGGCCCGGGTGCAAGAGATGATCGCCTACGCCGGTACAACTGCCGCCGGACTGGTGGCGCTCAGGGACAGTGCCTTTGACCAGGCGCTTTCACAGGCGCTCACCGCCGCCGCGGACCGCGCCAGGGAAATCTGAAACGGGCACCATCCGGCACGAAGAAGGGCGCCGGAGAACCTCTCCGACGCCCCTTGTTCATCACCAGGCTGAAAATACTCCCGCCGGAGGCGATCCGGCGGCAGCCCGCAGGCGCGCGACCCGATCAGCTGCGCGGCCTGATCAACTGCGCGGCCTGATCAGCTACGCGACTGGCGCTTGCGCTCATGCGGATCCAGGTAGCGCTTGCGCAGGCGGATCACGTTGGGCGTCACTTCGACCAGCTCGTCGTCGTTGATATAGGCAATGGCCTCTTCCAGCGACAGGGTGATCGGGGTGGTCAGGCGGACCGCGTCATCGGTGCCCGAGGCGCGGACGTTGGTCAGCTTCTTGCCCTTCAGCGGGTTCACTTCCAGGTCGTTCTCGCGCGAGTGCTCGCCGATGATCATGCCCTGGTAGACATCCGCCTGGGCGCCCAGGAACATCCGGCCACGCTCTTCCAGGTTCCACAGGGCGTAGGCCACGGTCTGGCCCTGCTCCATCGAGATCAGCACCCCGGCGCGACGGCCCGGGATGGCACCCTTGTAGGGCGCCCAGGAGTGGAACACGCGGTTCAGAACGCCGGTGCCGCGGGTGTCGGTCAGGAACTCGCCGTGATAGCCGATCAGCCCGCGCGAGGGGATGTGGGCGATGATCCGGGTCTTGCCCGCACCGGCTTGACGCATCTCGACCAGGTCGCCCTTGCGCGCGCCGGTCAGCTTCTCGATCACCGCGCCCGAGTATTCGTCATCGACGTCGATGGTGGCTTCCTCGATCGGCTCCAGCTTCTGGCCGTTCTCGTCTTCGCGCAGGATCACCTGCGGACGCGAGATCGACAGCTCGAAGCCTTCGCGGCGCATGTTCTCGATCAGCACGCCCATTTGCAGTTCGCCGCGGCCCGAAACCTCGAAGGCCTCGCCGCCGGGGGTGTCCTGCACCTTGATGGCGACGTTGGTCTCGGCTTCCTTCAGCAGGCGGTCGCGGATGACGCGGCTCTGCACCTTCTTGCCGTCACGACCGGCAAGCGGGCTGTCGTTGATGCCGAAGGTCACGGTGATGGTCGGCGGGTCGATGGGCTGGGCTTCCAGCGGCTCGTCCACGGCCAGGGCGCAGATGGTGTCGGCGACGGTCGACTTGGTCATGCCGGCCAGCGACACGATATCGCCGGCGATGGCCTCTTCGATGTCCTGCTGGGCGAGGCCACGGAAGGCCTGGATCTTGGTGACGCGGAACTGCTCGACCTTCTGGCCGATGCGCGAGATCGTCTGGACGGTCTGGCCGACCTTCAGCTTGCCGGATTCGACGCGGCCGGTCAGCATGCGGCCGACGAAGGGGTCGGCGCCGAGGGTCACTGCCAGCATGCGGAAGTCGTCGTTCTGCTTGGCCAGCTGCTTGGGCGCGGGAACGTGGTCGACGATCAGCTTGAAGAGCGCGTCGAGGTTCTTGCGCGGGCCGTCCAGTTCATTGTCGGCCCAGCCCGAGCGGCCCGAGGCGTACATATGCGGGAAGTCCAGCTGATCCTCGTCGGCATCCAGGCTGGAGAACAGGTCGAAGACCTCGTCCAGGGCGCGGTCGGGTTCGGCGTCGGGCTTGTCGACCTTGTTCAGCACCACGATGGGGCGCAGGCCCAGGGCCAGCGCCTTCGAGGTCACGAACTTGGTCTGGGGCATCGGGCCCTCGGCGGCATCGACCAGCAGGACCACGCCGTCGACCATCGAGAGAATCCGCTCAACCTCGGCGCCGAAGTCGGCGTGGCCGGGGGTGTCGACGATGTTGATCCGGGTGCCTTTCCATTCCACCGAGGTGGCCTTGGCAAGGATGGTGATGCCGCGTTCGCGTTCCAGGTCATTGGAATCCATGGCGCGTTCGGCCACGGCCTGGTTGGCACGGAAAGCACCGGATTGTTTCAGCAGCTCGTCGACGAGCGTGGTCTTGCCGTGGTCAACGTGGGCGATAATGGCGATGTTGCGCAGATCCATGTGGGGTCCTCTTGGGGTCTCGCGCAGGCCCTAGCCCGGGAAGGGCAGAAAAGAAAGGCCCAAAGCGGGGATCAGCCGATTAGGCGGCCCAATGGCGCAAGAAAGCGGCTGGCCAGCCATGTATGGCCCGCCGCCTCGATCCGGGCACCGCTGCCCAGCTTGAAACGGGCCAGTCCGGGGCTGTCGCGGTTGACGGGGCCGAGGTCCAGCCGGGTGATGCCCTGCGCCGCCAGCCAGCGTCCGGCCTCCCAGAGCAGCAGGTTGTGGGCCGAGGCGGCGCGACCTTCGGGCCCGCTCCAGCCGATGTGGTAGCTGGCGCCGGGGGCGTGCAGCAGGAAGAGCTGGGCGGCAAGCACGGATGTGCCGCGCCGGGCGAGGAACAGCCGGGTCTGCGGCCAATGCAGCGCGAACTCGGGCGGCAGGGCGCGGTAGCCCCGGGCGCATTGCTGCGCGGCCTCGGCCTGCAGCAGCCAGTGGGTCGGGTCTCGGGGCAGGGGGGCGTGACAGACCCGCAGCCCCTGGCTTTCCGCGTGGCGCAGCCGGTTGCGCCACTTCTGATGCTGCCCGGCCCGTTGCAGATCGCCGGCCTGGGTCAGCCGCAGCACCGCGCGCGCCTGCGGGGTCAGCAGGCGGATCGCGCCCGAGCCACGCAGCGCCCCGTCCTGTACCTGCGAGGCGGCCGAGATCACCGCCGCGGCGGGCAGGCTGGCAAGATCCGGCAGCACCATGGGCTGGGGCAGCCAGAGCAGGCGCAGCGGCCCGAACCGCCGGCGCAGGGCAAGCGTGCCGCAGGGCAGGCGTCCGACATCCGCCCCCATCCCCTGGAGGGTCGTAGCGTAGTGGGGATGGCGGTGCATCCGTCCGTCCGGCCCAGGATCTGGCCCAGGTTCTGGCCAAGGATCCGGCCCAGGTTCTGGCCACGGATCGGGGATGTGCTCATGTCGCATGTCGGAATTAAGGCGATGAAAACCTTCGCGAGGGTTAATGGCGACGATGAAAGAGCCCGCCTCTCCCCTGCCACCCGCGCCGCGCCCCACATGGCAGGCGGCGCTGCTGCTCTGCCTGATGCTCTCGCCACCGGTCTGGGGGCTGCTGAGCCTTGCCGCGGCGCTCTGGCCATAGGCGCTGGCCCTATACACTGGCCCTTAACGCCGGTGTCGGACAATGCCCTTACGGCCCCGGCGCAAGACCCCGGCCCCAGATGCGCTGCGAACAGAAAGCCGCCGATCCGGGCCGGAGGGTCTTTACCTTTACGGCGAAATGGCGAACCTCCCTGTCATGCGCTAACAGAGGAGGTCTCCCATGACCTATGTCGCGGCCGAGAGCCGATACGATACCATGCCCTACCGCCGCCTCGGGCGGTCCGGGCTTAAGCTGCCGGCGATCTCGCTGGGGCTGTGGCACAACTTCGGCGACGACACGCCGCATGAGACCAAGCGCGACATCCTGCGCACTGCCTTCGATCACGGGGTGACCCACTTCGACCTGGCCAACAACTATGGTCCGCCCTACGGCAGCGCGGAAACCGCCTTCGGGCGCCTCATGGCCGAGGACTGGCGTCCCTACCGGGACGAGCTGATCCTGTCGACCAAGGCCGGTTACGACATGTGGCCCGGCCCCTATGGCAACTGGGGGTCGCGCAAGTACCTGACCGCCTCGCTGGACCAGTCGCTGAAGCGGATGGGGGTCGACTACGTCGACATCTTCTACCACCACCGTGCCGATCCCGAGACGCCGCTGGAAGAGACCATGCTGGCGCTGGATGCCGCCGTGCGCGCGGGCAAGGCGCTCTATGTCGGCGTGTCTTCCTACAACTCCGAGCGCACCCGGCAGGCCCATGCGATCCTGCGCGAGCTGAAGACACCTTTCGTGATCCACCAGCCCAGCTACAACATGTTCAACCGCTGGGTCGAAGAGGACGGGTTGCTGGAGACGCTGGACGATCTCGGCATGGGCTCGATCGTCTTCACGCCGCTGGCGCAGGGGCTGCTGACCGGCAAGTACCTCAAGGGCATTCCCGAGGGATCCCGCGCGGCCCAGGGCAAGAGCCTGAACCCCGACCTGGTGGATGAGGCGATGATCGCCAAGCTGAACGGGCTGAACGAGGTGGCACAGGCGCGCGGCCAGACCCTGGCGCAGATGGCGATCGCCTGGGTGCTGCGCGGCGGGCGGGTGACCTCGGCGCTGATCGGCGCCTCGCGGGCCTCGCAGGTGGTGGACTGCGTCGGCGCGGTCGCCAACCTTGATTTCACGGACGAGGAACTGGCCCGCATCGACGCCAACCTGACCGACAAGGAAGTCATTCTGGGCGGCTGGAAGGAAAGCTCGGAGGTCTGAGGGCGACCTGCCCGAGGCCTGAAAGAGGAACCGCCGCCAGGAAGACCCTGGCGGCGGTTTTCATTTGGTCCCGGTGTCGATCAGAACGGGATCTCGTCGTCGAGGTCGTTGCGGCCACCGCCGCCGCCACCCTGGCCACCGCCATAGCCGCCGCCCGAGCCGCCGCGGTCGTCGTAGCCGCCACCCGAACCGCCGCCGTAGTCACCGCCGCCGTAGCCGCCGCCACCCTGGCCGCCGCCGTAGCTGCCGCCACCGCCGCCCTGGCCGCCGCCTTCACCGCGACCGTCCAGCATGGTCAGCTCGCCCGCGAAGGGACGCAGGACGATCTCGGTCGAATAGCGGTCCTGGCCGGACTGGTCCTGCCATTTGCGGGTTTCCAGCTTGCCCTCGATATAGACCTTCGAGCCCTTGCGCAGGTACTGTTCGGCGACGCGGACCAGCGGCTCGTTGAAGATGGCGACCGTATGCCACTCGGTGCGCTCGCGGCGCTCTCCGGTATTGCGGTCTTTCCAGTTTTCCGAGGTGGCGATGCGCAGGTTGCAGACCTTGCCGCCGTTCTGGAAGGACCGGATTTCGGGATCGCGTCCCAGATTGCCGATCAGGATGACCTTGTTGACGGAACCGGCCATGGCGCTTCTCCCTCTGAATGTAGCCTGTCGCGCCCGAATCCGGCGCGGATGTTCGAAGCGTTACATCAAAGCGGGCGCTAAAGGGCAAGAAGCTTGCCCGGTTCCCCCTGTCGAATGGTGCCGGGGCGGGCAGAAGACCGCTTCGGCGGCGCCCTGCCGCCTCCTGCGCTTCGGGGGTGCCCTTTTCCGCCCGATGGCGCTAATCTGCGCGCCAGGTTCCGGGGACGGGGACCGCGACAGGAGACGATAGACGGGGCCGGGGGGATGGACCCGAGCAGAGGCCCTGAAACAGATGACTGGGGACAGAGATGATCAAGCCCGCCATGCTGGCCTGCCTTTGCGCGGGTCTTTGCCTTTCCACATTTCCCGCCACCGCGGATGTCCTGGCATCCCAGGCCCGCAAGAGCCAGTTCGGCGCCCAGACCAGCCTGCTGGACCGGCGCGCCTCGACGCAATACGCGGCCTCGGTCCGGCTGACGCCCCAGGCGATCCGCACCCCGACCAAGTGGGATGGCGTGGCCTGGGAAGGCAGTTACAACGGACCCTACCTGGACATGGCGAAGTCCGCCGCCCTGCGCCACGGGATCCCCGAAGGCCTGTTCCTGCGCCTCGTGCAGCAGGAAAGCGGCTGGAACAGCAACGCGTTGTCGCACAAGGGCGCACAGGGGCTGGCGCAGCTGATGCCGGGCACCGCGCAGATCCTCAAGGTCGATGCGCTGGACCCCTACGAGAACCTCGACGGCGGCGCCCGCTACCTGGCCATGCAATACCGCGACTTCGGCTCCTGGCCGCTGGCGCTGGCGGCCTACAACGCCGGCCCCGAGGCGGTGCGCCGGCACGGCGGTATTCCGCCCTACGCCGAGACCAAGGCCTACGTGGCCGCGATCTGGGGCAGCTGAGCGCCCGCCACCCGGGTCTTATCCGCTTTTCCGGGCCCCCTTTCCCGGCCCAGCGGACCCTGGCGCCCTCTGCGGGTAATGATCCCGGGCGCGCGCAAATGCTTTTGCGGCGCCCCTGGTTCCCAAATTTTTTGGCATTTCAGCGCGAAAGTTTCCGGAACCCGGGCAGGGGGGAGACGTTCTCTTTCCACACCGCGACGCAACAGCGTGCCACCCCGCTCCGGGAGGCAGCGCCGCGTCGGAGAAAGATCGAAAAGGAACTCACCATGCGTAAGACCCTGCTCATTCCCGCCATCGCCGCAGCTTCGCTGACCGCCATTCCCGCCTTTGCCTACGAAGGTCCGGTCGCCTCGGTGACCGCCGATGTCGCCGAAGCTTCGGTTGCCGAAGGCAAGGTGCCCGCAAGCTACCTGCCGCGCGTCTCGGAAGATGTCGAGATGGCCATCGCCAAGCATCTGCCCGAGATGGTCGAAGGCGGTGAAGGTATCGCCATCGAAGCCTCGGTGCTGGGCCTGGACCTATCGCCGAACATGGGCACCATGTCTGCCCAGATCGCCGTCTTCGGCCAGAACGGTGACATCATCACCAGCTTCCCGGTCGAGCTTGAAGCCGATACCGCCTACGACGGCACCGACCCCGAGATCTACTACGGTCCGATGGTCGACAAGTTTGCCGAGATCGCGGCCGACCGCGTGATGGATCTGCCGATCGTCGACGGCAAGCTGGTCGAGGGTGAATCCCCGAAGGGCAATGACGACGGTGACGATGCGCCCGCCGGTGGTGACGAGGACGCCGCATCCGACAACGATGCGGGCGACGCGGCCGACGACACCACCTCGTCCGATAGCTGATCTCCGGCCCCTCGGAATACTCAGTCTGACGAAAGGCCCTCGCGCAAGCGGGGGTCTTTTGCGTTTCTGGCCACCGTTGCGGGCCTGATCCCCAGGCAGGCCCGGGCAAGAGGCAGGCCCGGGCAAGAGGCAGGCCCGGGCAAGAGGCAGGCCCGGACAAGAGAAAGGCCCGGGCAAGGCCCGGACTTTCGCGCAGTCGTTGCCCGCCGGGGGCGGGCGGGACTATTCGGCGGCGACGCCGGTCTCGGTGGTGATCACCGGCTCCATCTCAGCGAATTGCGCGTCGCTCAGGTGACACTTGATCTGGTGGCCGTCGAAATCACGCATCGGCGGCACCTCGCTGTCGCACTTGCCGCCCGGCACCATCTGCTTCCACCGGCAGCGGGTCTGGAAGGGGCAACCCGGCGGCGGGTTGACCGCCGAGGGGATGTCACCCTCCAGCACGATATGCTTCTTCTTCACCGAGGTATCGGCAATCGGCACCGCCGAGAGCAGCGCCTCGGTATAGGGGTGATAGGGCGGCGAGAAGACCTCTTCGGTGGTGCCCAGTTCGACCACATGGCCGAGGTACATCACCATCACCCGATCCGAGAGATAGCGCACGATGGACAGGTCGTGGCTGATGAACAGCAGCGTCGTCTTCTGCTCGCGCTGGATTTCCATCAGCAGGTCGGTCACGGCGGCCTGCACCGAGACATCCAGCGCCGAGACGGGTTCGTCCGCCACCACGATGCGTGCATCCCCGGCAAAGGCGCGCGCGATGCCGACGCGCTGCTTCTGCCCGCCCGACAGCTGGCGCGGCATCCGTTCGGCGAACTCGCGCGGCAGCTTGACGAGATCCAGCAGGGTCAGCATCCGGTCGCGCCGCTCGGCCGTCGAGCTGCCATGGCCGAAGACCTCGAGCGCGCGCATGATCTGGCGCCCGACGGTCATCGAGGGATTGAGCGTGTCGAAGGGGTTCTGGAACACCATCTGCACATCAGCCACGGTCTTGGTGTCGCGCTTCTCGATGGCGGTCGACTGGATCTCTCGGTTGTCCAGCACGATGGTGCCCTCGGTGGCTGTCTCAAGTCCCATCAGCACCTTCGCGAAGGTCGACTTGCCGCAGCCGCTCTCGCCGACGATGGCCAGGGTCTCGCTTTCGCGGGCCTCGAACGAGAGCGTCTCGTTGGCCTTCACCACCTTCTTCTCGCCGCCCTTGAACAGGGCCGAGGCGGCGACCTCGTAGTACTTCTTCAGGTTGTCGATCTTCAGCACGGTGCGGCCGATCTCGGCCTTGGCATTGGTCACGGCAGCGGCAATCGGCGCATCCCAGTTGATCTCTTCCTGGCGCAGGCAGCGGGTCTCGTGGCGCTCGTCGCCCTTCACCGGCCGCATCAGGATATCCTGCGCGTCGCAGCGCCCGGCTTCGAAGTAGTCGCAGCGCGGGCCGAAGTTGCAGCCCTGCGGGCGTTCGTGGGGCAGGGGGAAGTTGCCTGGGATCGCCACCAGCGGCCGGTCGGTCTTGGACGCGCCGGGCAGCGGGATCGAGCGGAACAGGGCCTGCGTGTAGGGGTGCCGCATCTGGTCGAAGACATCCTCGATGGACCCACGCTCGACCGCCTCGCCGGAATACATCACGCAGAGCCGGTCGCAGGTTTCCAGCACCAGCCCGAGGTTGTGGCTGATAAACAGCATCGAGGTGCCGTATTTCTTGCCAAGGTCCTTCACCAGCTCGACGATGGCCCCCTCGACGGTGACGTCCAGTGCCGTGGTCGGCTCGTCCAGGATCAGCAGGGCGGGTTTCGACATCAGCGCCATGGCGATGACGATGCGCTGCTGCTGGCCGCCCGACAGCTGGTGCGGGAAGCTCTTCAGGATGCGCTCGGGGTCGGGCAGCTTGACGTCCTCGATCACCTGCAGGGCACGGGCGCGGGCCTCTTTCTCGCCAATGCCCTCGTGGATCATCGGCACTTCCATCAGCTGCTTGCCGATGCGCATCGCGGGGTTCAGGCTGGCCATCGGCTCCTGGTAGATCATGGCGATCTCGTTGCCGCGGATCTGGCGCAGCTCCGAGGCCGACATCTCGGCCAGGTCGCGGCCCTTGAACTTGATCGAGCCGCCGACCACGCGCCCGTTGACGCCAAGATCCTGCATCACGCCAAGCGCCACGGTGGACTTGCCGCAGCCGGACTCGCCCACCAGGCCGACGGCCTCTCCGGGCCGGACAGAGACCGAGAAGTCCATCACTGCGGGGATTTCCCGCAGGCGGGTGAAGAAGGAAATCGACAGCCGGTCGATCTCCAGGATGGGTCCGTCATAGTCGCTCATGACACCTCTCCTCGGGAGCGCTTCGCTACTCCCATCCGATGGCTAAAAATACTGCGGGGGCCGCCATTGTACGCCATTGGTTCAAGTACAATGGCGGCGGGGCTGGCCCCCGGTCCCGCCGTCTCAGTCTTTCAGGCTTTCTTCCCGCAGACCGTCGGCCAGCAGGTTGAGACCCAGCACCATGCTCAGAAGCGCCACGGCGGGCACGATGGCGGGATGCGGGTAGATCGACAGCAGCTTGCGGCCCTGGTTGATCGTCGTCCCCCAGTCCGGGCTCTCGGGCGGCAGGCCAAGGCCGAAGAAGCCGAGCGTGCCCAGCAGGATCGTCGTATAGCCGATGCGCAGGCAGAAATCGACGATCAGGGGCCCCCGGGTGTTGGGCAGGATCTCCCACAGCATGATGTACCACGGGCCCTCGCCGCGGGTCTGGGCGGCGGCGACGTAGTCGCGCGTCTTGATGTCCAGCGTCAGGCCCCGGACGATGCGGAACACCGTCGGCGCGTTGACGAAGACCACAGAGACGAAGACCACCAGGATGCCGCCGGGCACGTTGAAGAGGTCCAGCGCTGCGGGCAGGAATCGCACCGGTGTCGCGGGGTCCGAGATCACTGACAGGTAGGCCCAGCCCAGCACGAAGAGCAGCACCGCCAGCATCACGTTGCGCCGCGCCGGCTGGGTGCGGTAGCGGGCGTTGATCAGCACCGTCAGGAAGAGGATCGGGAAGAGGAACAGCACGATCGCCATGTAGCTGGGGATACCGGTCTGCACCATTTCGGGGGTCACCAGCAGGTAGAACAGCAGGATCACCGGGAAGGCCAGGATCAGGTTCGCGGCGAAGCTCAGCGCGCTGTCCAGCCTGCCGCCGAAGTAGCCTGCCGGCAGGCCCAGGGTGATGCCGACCATGAAGGCAAAGAGCGTCGCCAGCGGGGCGATGCGGATCACCACCCAGGCGCCCTCGACCATGCGCGAGAAGACATCCCGCGCCAGGGTGTCGCCGCCCAGCAGATACCAGGCGAAGTCGTCCTCTCCGGCGCCGCGCATCGGCGTGCCGGGCACCTTGTTCTTCATTCCCGTCGCGGTCGAGAGCGGATCATGGGTGAGGATCCAGTCGAACAGGCCGACCGCTAGGGCGGTGTAGACCCAGAACATGACCAGGCCGAAGCCCACCATGCCGATGGTGTTGTCGAACAGCTTGCCGTAGAGGCCCAGACGGCGCTTGAAGGCGATCGACAGGGTGAAGGTGACAAGAAGGGCGATCCAGACCGGCAGGAAGCGGATCAGCAGTTGCAGGGCGATCTGGCCCCAGGACAAGGGTTCCATGCGCGGCGCCTCCTCAGGAAATCCGAATCCGGGGGTTCAGGTAGACATAGCCGATATCCGAAATCAGCTGCGTCACCAGGACCACCAGTACCGAGACGACCGAAATGCCGAGCAGAAGGTCGATGTCATTGTTGCCCGCCGCCTGCACCAGCGCCCAGCCCAGCCCCTTGTAGTTGAACAGCGTCTCGACCACGACGACGCCGTTCAGCAGCCAGGGGAACTGCAGCATGATCACGGTGAAGGGGGCGATCAGCGCATTGCGCAGGGCGTGTTTCAGCACGATGTTGCGGAAGCTCACGCCCTTGAGGCGCGCGGTGCGGATGTATTGCGCCGTCATGACCTCGGCCATCGAGGCCCGCGTCATCCGCGCGATATAGCCCATCCCGTAAAGCGAGATGGTCAGCACCGGCAGGAAGAAATTCTCGAAGGTCGCGTCTTCCATGGCCGCCGTGGCGGTGCCCTTGAACCACTTCAGGCCGACGGCGGACGAGGCGAAGACCGCGATCAAGATCACGCCCGAGACATATTCGGGCGTCGCCGTTGTCGCGATGGACAGGGTCGACAGGCTGCGGTCGGTCTTCGATCCCTCGCGCATGCCCGCCAGCACGCCGATGATCAGCGCCGAGGGCACCATCAGCAGCATCACCCAGAGCATCAGCTTGGCGGTCATCCACAGCCGCACCCCGACGATGGTCGAGACCTCGTCGCGGAACACCCGGCTGTCGCCCCACTGGCCCTGCAGCACGCCGCAGAAGCGCGGCGCCGTTTCCGCCGTCCTCTCGGGGGTGATGCAGCGCCCGGTGATGCGGCCGTCACGTTCGTTGGTCCAGCCCGGCACCACCCCCAGCCATTCGCCGAAACGCACCGGCATGGGCTGGGCGAAGCCGTTGTTGGCCAGCCAGGAGACGACCTCCTCGTCGGACATCCGGCTGTTGCCCTCGAACTTGGCGACCTTTTCCAGGTTCGGTGGCAGGTTGGTCAGGAAGAACACGATGAAGCTGAGGCAGAGCGCCGTCAGGATCATCACGCCGACCCGGCGGAGGAGGAAGAGAAGCATGCACAGTTCCTGTCAGTGGCGTCCGGGTTGTCGGCGCTTGGCGCGTGGGGCCCGGTCTTCGGTCTTGGCGGCCGCAGGACGTGAAACGGGGCCACGGACAGACCGTGACCCCGCGGATCAATCAGCGGATCAGGCCGCGATCCACCACTTGTAGTGGTGCATCTCGAAGGTCGGGTGCTGGTCGGCACCCATGACCTCTTCCTTCGAGTGGCGGAACAGCGAGCGCCAGTAGGGCTGCACCATGACGCCTTCGTCCAGCATGATGGTTTCCAGCTTTGCCATCACCTCGCGGCGCTTGTCCGCATCGGCGATCGAGAGCGCTTCGTCGAGGGCAGCGTCGAACTCGGGGTTCGACATCGCGGTCTCGTTCCACGAGGCGCCCGAGCGGTAGGCCAGCGACATGGTCTGCACGCCGAGCGGACGCATGTTCCATTCGGTTGCCGAGAAGGGGTAGACCAGCCAGTCGTTCCAGAAGGTCGAGCCGGGCAGGATCTCGCGCTTGATGTTGATGCCGGCGTCGCGCATCTGCGCGGCAACGGCGTCGCAGGTTTCCGACTGCCACTGGTCGTCGATCGAGATCAGCGTGAACTCGGTGTCGGCCATGCCCAGCTCTTCCAGCTTGGCCATGGCGGCCGCCGGATCGGTGGGGATGGCGGGGACCTCGGCATATTCCGGGTGGATCGGGCAGACGTGGTGGTTCTCGGCGACGGTGCCGTAGCCGGCATAGCCCAGCTCCAGGATCACCTCGTTGTCGACCGCCTGGATCAGGGCGCGGCGCACCTCGGGGTTGGTGTAGGGTTCCTGGGCGACGTTGAAGCGCACGCAGATGGTCGCCGCGGTGACCGCCTCGGACTTCTTCCAGCCCATGGCATCCAGCACCTCGATGAATTCGCCGGTGGACTGATAGGTCATGTCGATCTCGTCGGAATCGGCAGCCGCCACCCACGAGGCCATGTCGGTGCCGAAGTCGATGAACTCGATCCGGTCCAGCCAGGCGCCTTCGCCCCACCACTGGTGATCGGTGTTCTTGACCAGTACCTGGGTCACGCCGACCTCGTTGGTTTCGGGCAGGAAGGGGCCGGTGCCGATCGGGTTCTCGGAGGGATCGCCGCCATCGTAGCTCTGGTGGACCACGGCGGCCGGGTAGTCGGCGAAGCCGGCGATGATGGTGATGTCGGGGCTGGCGCAGACCAGCTTGACGGTATGCTCGTCGACCACGGCGATCGCGCCCTCGCGGGCCATGCCGGTTTCGCTGTCGATCAGCGTCGACATGCGCGAGGCCATCGAGTTGCCGTCGACGCCCTGTTCACACCAGCGCGCGATATTGAAGGCGACGTCCTCGGCGGTGAAGGGATCGCCGTTGTTCCAGGTCACGCCCTGGCGGACGTTCAGCGTGTACTCGGTCGCATCCTCGTTGGCTTCCCAGCTTTCCAGAAGCCGGCCTTCGAAGGTGCCGTCGTTCTGGTACTCGACCAGGTATTCCAGCCAGCCCCGGGCGAAGTTCGCCATCTGCGACCAGTCGAAGTTGCGCGGATCCTTCAGCGCCTTGGTCTCCATCTGCACCCGCAGCGTCCCGCCCGCGGTCGGCGTCGCTTGCGCCGCGGCAGGCTGGGCGAGGCCGCCAAGCGCGTAGATCCCGGTGGTGGCCACGCCAAGCGCCGAGCTGCGCGCCATGAACTCGCGCCGGCTGAGCTTTCCGGCCTTGAATTCCTCGGCATACATGCGGGCGGCGGGGTGGATCCGGTCCTGCTTCTGGGGTTTTTCGGTCATGTCATTCTCCCTGTGACGTACATCCGGGTGCCCCGCGAGGCGCTTGCCCCCACGAGATCGACTGAATCGCTGCAACGGCCCTGTGGTGCCTGGCGGGCGAGGTCCGGTTGCTGGATCCACTCCGGCAGGAAAATCGCCCCGGGTCAATTCAAGTCTCCGGTCTTTGGTAGTCCAGATGCGACATGATTGTCATCCAAAAGCGACATCTCCTGCCGCGTCAGGCACTTGCGCCGCCTGATTGCGCGCCGGCACGCCTCTGCTCAGGTGCACTGGCGCACCTGTGGCCGGAGGTATCTTCTGACAGGCCTGACGTCTGGACATGCCGGGAAGATGGAGCGCTTCCATGACAAGTCCACGACGGATCGGAACTATCTTCGCCGCCGCAGGCCCGAGGGCGTCTTGCCGGTGTGTTTCTGGATGAACCGGGTGAAGTAGGCCGCCGAAGAGAAGCCCAGCATTTCCGAGACCAGCCCGATCGGCAGGGTGCCGTCCTGCAGCATCAGCCGCGCCTCGTAGAGGCTGCGGCCGGTCAGGATATCGGCTGCGGTCAGGCCTGCGGTCTGGCGCAGCGTGCGGGTTAGGTGCGTGGGGGTCACCCCCAGGGCGAGGGCGAATTCGGCCATCGACTGGCCCGAGCGGAAGTCGCGCTCGACAAGGGCGCTGAAGGCGGCGGCGAGGCGGTCGGCGGCGCGCGGCGTGCCGGTGGTGGCGGGTTCGGCCGCCAGGGTCCGGCGCAGCCAGACCGAAAGCAGCCCGGCATGGGCCTGCAGGGCCTCGGCGCCGAAGGGCCGGTGCGTCGCCTGCTCGCGCTGCATCGCCTCGATGATCGCCACCAGCTCGGCCTGGGTCAGGCTGTCGCGCAGGCGCAGCTGCACCGGTTCGCTCGGCAGCTGCAGCCCGATCTCTGTGGGCACGGAAACCGCCAGCCCGTAGCTCTGTTTGCCGATGTCCAGCATCATCAGCGTGCCGGCGGGCACGAAGAGCGCCGTGTTCATCGTCAGCCCGCGGCGACGGCCCAGGACGATGGTCCGCCCCTGTCCCTTGCTGAGATAGACGAAGAGATGCGAGGGGCGGGCGTGCGGAAGTTCGAGCCGCCAGCTCTCGTTCGCGGAGAGCTGGGCGAGGGTCTGGCTCCTGACCGTTGGGGGCGCATAATCTGCCAAGTGCGGATCTGTCTGTTCAGTGAAAGACCTGGGGCGGCTCACAGGCGGAAATAGAACGGGATTGCACTGATAAGTAAAGGCTACGCGGCGGGTAGGACCTGCCATGCCGACATGCGGGCGCGGAACCAGGTTCGTTGCCGTTTTGCATACCTGCGCGTATGTATTAGGGCGCTCTCACGGGCCGCGTCAAAGGAAATTTCCTCACGCAGATAGGCAATTAGCTCTGGCGCACCGATGGCCTTCGATGAGGGCAGGGCAGGGTCCCATCCGGCCAGGTTGTCCCGCGCCTCGTCCAGCGCACCCTGGGCGAGCATCTGGTCGAACCGGGCCTCGATGCGCGGGCTCAGCCAGTCCTTCGGGGCCTCCAGCACCAGCCGGGTGCAGGCCTCGGGCGGCAGCAGCGGCGGCGGCGTCTCGGCCTGCCAGGCGGTGATGCCGCGCCCGGTGGCCCGCAGCACTTCCCAGGCGCGCTGCACGCGGGCGGGGTTGTTCAGGTCGAGGCGGGCGGCGCTTTCGGCGTCCAGCGCGGCGATCATCGCCGGCAGGTCGGCCTCGCGCAGGGCATTGCCCTCGGCGCGGACCTCGGGCGGCACTTCGGGTATCACCGCCAGCCCCTCGGTCAGCGCGGAAAGATAGAGCCCGGTGCCGCCGACGATCACCAGCCGTTCGGGGCCCGAAAGCAGCCCCTCGACCTCGCGCAGCCAGTCGCCGACGGAATAGGGCTGCAACCGGTCGACATGACCGAACAGGCGATGCGGCAGGGCGGCCTCTTCCGCGGCGGAGGGGCGGGCCGAGAGCACGCGCCAGTTGGCATAGACCTGCAGCGCATCGGCATTGACGATCACCCCGCCGCCATCTTCGGCGATCCGCATCGCCAGGGCCGACTTGCCCGAAGCGGTCGGCCCCGCGATGAGCACATGGCGGTCTGCCGGCACCTGTTCTGCCTGTCTCATCCGCACTGGCCCGCCTTCCTGTCGATCTGTCCCAATTCCCGCATTGAACCTGCCCGCCTTTTCCGACATTTTGCGCGCGATCCTAGTCCCCCGCCGTGAAGGAGCGCAACATGGCCGATACCGAGCAGGACCCCACCTACAAGCGGGTGATGTTGAAGATCTCGGGGGAGGCGCTCATGGGCGACCAGGGCTACGGCCTGCATCCGCCGACCGTCGAGCGGATCGCCAAGCAGGTGCAGAGCGTGCACGAGATGGGCGTCGAGATCTGCATGGTGATCGGAGGCGGCAATATCTTCCGCGGCCTCGCCGGCTCGGCCCAGGGCATGGAGCGCACGACCGCCGACTACATGGGCATGCTGGCCACGGTGATGAACGCGCTGGCCATGCAGGCCGCGCTGGAGGGCCTCGGCGTCTACACCCGGGTGATCAGCGCGATCACCATGAACGAGGTGGCCGAACCCTACATCCGCCGCCGCGCCGTGCGTCACCTCGAGAAGAAGCGGGTCTGCATCTTTGCCGCGGGCACCGGGAACCCCTATTTCACCACCGATACGGCCGCCACTCTGCGCGCCAACGAGATGGCCTGCGAGGCGATCTTCATGGGCAAGAACGGCGTCGACGGGGTCTATGACAAGGATCCCAAGACCAACCCCGATGCCAAGCGCTACGATACCGTCAGTTACGACGAGGTGCTGCAGAAGAACCTCAAGGTGATGGACGCCTCGGCGATCGCGCTGGCGCGGGACAACCACAAGCCGATCATCGTCTTCCCGCTGGACGACCCGAACGGCTTCCGCGGCATCCTGCAGGGCAAGGGCGCCCATACCCTCGTCAAGGGCTGAGGCCCGGCCCAGTGTCAGGCCAGCCTGTCGCGCCGGGAGCGACCCCGGTGCCGACCCTGGTGCCGGCCGGCGCCGCGACGATTGTCGCAAATCACTATACATCCCGGGTGCGCTGTCCTAGAACGCCCGGAAAGACGAACCAGCTCAGCGGGCTATATTACCATGTCTGAAGATTTCGAACTCGACACCGACGACCTCAAGCGCCGCATGGATGGCACCATGTCGAACCTCAAGACCGAATTCGCCTCACTGCGGACCGGCCGGGCCTCGGCCTCGATGCTGGAGCCGGTGATGGTCGACGCCTACGGTCAGCCCACCCCGATCAACCAGGTCGGCACCGTCAACGTGCCCGAGCCGCGCATGGTGACGATCAACGTCTGGGACAAGGGTCTCGTGAACAAGGTCGAAAAGGCGATCCGCGAAAGCGGCCTGGGCATCAACCCGCAGCTCAACGGCACGATCATCATGCTGCCGATCCCCGAGCTGAACGAGGAACGCCGCCGCGAGCTGACCAAGGTCGCCGCGCAGTATGCCGAGCATGCCCGCATCGCCGTGCGCAACCTGCGCCGCGACGGCATGGACCAGATCAAGAAGGCCAAGGCCGACGGCATGTCCGAGGACGACCAGAAGCTCTGGGAAGCCGAGGTCCAGGAGCTGACCGACGCCTATATCAAGAAGGTCGATCAGGCGCTGGAGACCAAGCAACAGGAAATCATGCAGGTCTGAGGCATGCGGCCGGGCGACCTGCCCGGCCCGGCCGGCCGCATCAGGGGGAGGGGCGCATGGCGGACGAGGCGAAAGCCCTCGCGGAGCAGACCGGGAACCTCCCGGCGGGCATCGGTGGCGCAGGCCCCCGCCATGTGGCGATCATCATGGATGGCAACGGGCGCTGGGCCACGATGCGTGGCCGTCCGCGGCTGTTCGGCCATCACGCCGGGGCGCGACGGGTGCGCGAGATCGTCCGCGCCTGTCCCGACCTGGGCGTCGGCTACCTGACCATCTTCGCCTTCTCGACCGAGAACTGGAAACGGACCCAGCTTGAAGTTGCCGGGTTGATGGCGCTGTTCCGCAGCTACATCCGCAAGGAGGCACGGGCGCTGCGCGATCACAACGTCCGGGTGCGCTTCATCGGCGACCGCCCGGGGCTGGACAAGAAGCTTCAGGTGCAGATGGACGAGCTGGAAGAGATGACGGCGCATTGCACCGGCACCAACCTGACCATCGCGCTGAACTACGGCGGACGTGACGAGGTTGCCCGCGCCACCCGCCGCCTTGCCGAAGATGTCGCCGCCGGCCGCCTGGCCCCCGAATGCGTCGACGAGGAAACCCTGCCGAAGTACCTCGATACCTGCGTGCTGCCCGATCCCGACCTGGTGATCCGTACCAGCGGCGAGGCGCGGATCTCGAACTTCCTGCTCTGGCAGTCCGCCTATGCGGAATACGAGTTCATCGATACGCTCTGGCCCGACTTCACCCGCGAGGTCTTTGCCGGGGTGCTCGAGAACTTCGGCTCTCGTGACCGCCGCTTCGGCGGCGTGAAAGGCTGATCCGATGGCAGATCGCAAATGGTCCGACCTGGCGCCGCGCCTGGTCTCGGGGCTGGTTCTCGTTGTGGCCGGCCTGCTGGTGATCTGGGCCGGAGGCCTCTGGTTCAAGCTGTTCATCGCGCTGGTCTGCGGCGGCATGGTCTGGGAGCTGGCGCGGATCTGCGCCCCCGGCGAGGATGGCGTGGCACTGCAGATGGGCGGCGTGGCGGGGCTGTGCCTTGCGCTGGCGGTCTTCGTGCCCGGCGGCTTCGCGCTGCCGCTGCTGCTGGCGCCCTCGATGGTCGGCCTGTCGCTGGTGCCGCGTCGCCGCACGCTGTTCCTGGTGTTCTGCGCCATGATCCTGATCGCCGGCTACGGCATGGTCCGGCTGCGTGCCGACCAGGGCGCGCTCTGGCTGGGCTGGCTGGTGGCCGTCGTCGTCGTCACCGACGTGGCGGGGTACTTCGCGGGCCGGATGATCGGCGGGCCGAAGTTCTGGCCCCGCGTCAGCCCCAAGAAGACCTGGTCGGGCACCATCGCGGGCTGGGTCGCGGCGGGGCTGGTTGGTCTGGGCTTCGGGCTGTGGATGAACGAAGGCGTGACCCTGGCGGGCGTATCTATCGCATTGTCCATGGCCTCGCAGATGGGTGACATGGCCGAAAGCGCGCTGAAGCGGCGCGCGGGCATCAAGGACAGTTCGAACCTGATCCCCGGGCATGGCGGGCTGATGGATCGCTTCGACGGCATGCTGGGCGCCTCGCTCATGCTGCTGCTGACCGGGCCCTGGACGGGGCTCTTCTTCATCGCGGGGTAACATGCGCCGGATCACGATCCTGGGGGCCACGGGCTCCATCGGACAGAGCACCATCGACCTGATCGCGCGCCGGCCCGGCGACTTCGAGGTCGAGGCGCTGACCGGCGGCCACAATATCGACCAGCTGGCCAAGGACGCCCGGGCGCTGAACGCGAGGCTTGCGGTGACCGCCCACGAAGAGCGGCTGCCCGAGCTGCGCGCGGCTCTGGCGGGCACCGGTATAGAGACGGCGGCGGGGCAGGGGGCGCTCATCGAGGCCGCCGAGCGGCCTGCCGACTGGGTGATGTCGGCCATCGTCGGCGCTGCCGGCCTGGCCCCCGGGCTGAAGGCGCTGGAGCGCGGCGCGGCGCTGGCGCTGGCCAACAAGGAAACCCTCGTCTGCGCCGGGCCGCTGGTGCTGGAAACCGCCAGGCGCGCGGGCGCCGAGCTGCTGCCCGTCGACAGCGAGCATTCGGCCATCTACCAGGCCCTGCTGGGCGATGATCCGGCCTCTGTCGAGCGGGTCATCATCACCGCCTCGGGCGGGGCGTTCCGCGACTGGCCGCTGGAGAAGATGCGTGCCGCGACGCCCGAGCAGGCCGCGACGCATCCCAACTGGGACATGGGGCTGCGCATCACCGTCGATTCCGCCTCGATGTTCAATAAGGCGCTGGAACTGATCGAGGCGAAGGAGTTCTTCGGCTTCTCCCCCGACCAGCTGGAAGTGCTGATCCACCGCGAAAGCCTGGTGCATGCGCTGGTCGGCCATGTCGATGCCGGGCTGATTGCCCACCTCGGCCCCGCCGACATGCGCCACGCCATCGGCTATGCGCTGAACTGGCCTGACCGCGCTGCCCTGCCGCTGGAGCGGCTGGACCTCGCCCGCATCGGCAGCCTGTCCTTCGAGGCCCCCGACCCCGAGCGTTTCCCGGCCCTCGGCCTCGCCTACCGGGTGATGGAACGCGGCGGCCTGTCGGGCTGCGCGCTGAACGCGGCGAAGGAGGTGGCGCTGGATGCCTTCCTCGCCCGCCGCATCGGCTTCATGCAGATGGCCGAGGTCGTCACACGCGTTCTTGACCGGGTTGAGACCGATTCCGGTCTCATTGATGCCCCGTTCAGCCTTGATAACGTGCTGAACATGGACCAGATCTCAAGGCGTTATGCCGAAGAGAGCATGGCACAGGTGCGCAAGACAGGGACGGTTCAGGCCATATGACGAGTTTTCTGCCCGAGTTCGGGAACATGCTTTACGTGGTGATCGCCTTCGTCGTGGCGCTGTCGATCATCGTCGCGATCCATGAATACGGGCATTACATCATCGGCCGGATCTCGGGCATCAAGGCCGAGGTCTTCTCGCTTGGCTTCGGGCCTGTGCTGTTCAGCCGGGTTGATCGCCACGGCACCCGCTGGCAGGTTGCCGCGCTGCCCTTCGGCGGCTACGTCAAGTTCCTCGGCGATGGCGACGCGGCCTCGGCCGGTCCCGACGAAGAGGTGATCTCGACCCTCAGCGAGGACGAGCGGCGCCACACCATGCTGGGCGCGCCTCTCTGGGCGCGGGCGGCAACGGTTGCGGCGGGGCCGGTGTTCAACTTCTTCCTGTCGATCCTGCTGTTTGCCGGGCTGCTCTTCGCGCGCGGCGAGGTGGCCGAGCCGCTGGCCGTCGGCCAGATGCGCCCGTTGCCCGCGGTGGAAGCCACCGAGGAGGGGTTGCAGCGGGGCGACCAGATCCTTGCGATCGGCGGGGTGACCCTGCCGGCGCTGGATGACGCCGAGGGCATGGCGGCCTTCTCGGACGGTCTGCCCATGGCGGCGACGCTGACCTACCGGGTGATGCGCGACGGCACCGCGCGAGAGGTCACCGGCCCCTATCCCTATCCGCCCATCGTCACCCAGCTGGCGCCGAATTCGGCGGCCTATGACATCGGGCTGAAGCAGGGCGACGTGATCACCGCCATCGACGGCACGCCGATCTTCGCCTTCGAGCAGCTGAAGGAGCAGGTCGAAAGCTCGAACGGGGCGCCGCTGCTGCTGAATGTCTGGCGCGAGGGTGTCGAGACGCCGATGGACTTCGTGCTGACCCCGCGTCGGGTCGATGAGCCCGCCCCCGAGGGCGGCTTCCGCACCGAATGGCGCATCGGTATCGCCGGTGGCATGGCCTTCGAGCTGGCGACCGAGCGCGCCGGGCTGTTCACCTCGCTCTGGGGCGGGGTGCAGCAGACCTGGAGCGTCATCGGCAGTTCCCTGTCGGGGCTGTGGCACATGATCACCGGGGCCATTTCCTCGTGCAACATGTCGGGGCCAATCGGCATCGCCAAGACCTCTGGCGCCATGGCCAGCCAGGGCCTTGTCAGCTTCGTCTGGTTCGTCGCGGCGCTGTCGACCGGGGTGGGGCTGCTGAACCTCTTCCCCGTGCCGGTGCTTGACGGCGGGCACCTGGTCTTCCACGCCTACGAGGCCGTGACGGGCAAGCCGCCCTCGGATCGCGCGCTGCGGGTGCTGATGGCGGCCGGGCTGACCATCGTGCTGTCGGTGATGCTCTTTGCGCTCAGCAACGACGTCTTCTGCCCCTGAGACCTCCCCCTTGAACTGGCCCCTGACACTGGCCCCGATACTGGACAAGACCCGGATCAAGGCCAGCCCATCGGGGGCACAGGATCACCGGACAGCGAGGGGACCGGGCGGAAAACCGCCTGACCTTCGGGTCGGCAGGGGCGTCGCCCGCTTGGGACGGATTGTGGCCGCCCAGATCTTGCCATATTCGACACCCGAAATGCGCCGCATTTCAGGACCATACTTGACGGAATGCCGGGGTCGTCCCGGAGTCAGGGTATAGAATTTGTGGGGCCCTATGACACTTCTTCAAAAAGGTTACCGCGGTTTCGCGGTGCTCTTCGATCTCAATTCCGACCTTCTGCTCTACGTGGGCACGATGGTCTTGGCCCTCGTCGGCGCCAGCTACATCGCGCAGATCGCCTTCTAACCGCCTCGGGCGGGGCGAAGGCGTGCAGGACTGCGACACCTCCCAAGGAACGCGCGACCCGGAGACGGGCGCGCGTTTTCCAGTTTTGACAAGCGCTTATTAACCCGATACTCACATCTCAAATGGGATGTCTGAGTGGGTCTGGAATATGACGAATACCTTTGGAGCCGGGGCTGCCACCTCTGCGCGCCGCAACAAGTTTTCCTTTCCTCTGGCGGCTGCGATTTTCGCCATTGTTTCAGGCGTTTCGGTCACGGTTCCCGAGGTCTCCCTGGCCCAGAGCTATCGCTTCTCGACCGTAAGCATCGAAGGCAACCGCCGGATCCCCGCCGCGACGATCATGACCTATGCGGGAATCGCGCAGGGGCAGAGCGTCTCGGCCGCAGAGCTGAACGACGCCTACCAGAACATCGTCAATTCCGGCCTCTTCGAGACCGTCGAGCTGACCCCGCGGGGCGGGACTCTGGTCATCGAGGTTACCGAATTCCCGACCATCAACCGCATCTCCTTCGAGGGCAACCGCCGCATCAAGGATGATGCGCTGTCGGAGATCGTGCAGTCGACCTCGCGCCAGGTCTTCTCGCCCACCAAGGCCGAGGCCGATGCCGCGCTGATTTCCGAAGCCTACGTGGCCCAGGGTCGCCTGGCCGCCCGCGTCACGCCGCGCATCATCCGTCGCAGCGACAACCGCGTCGACCTGGTCTTCGAGGTCTTCGAAGGCGGCAATACCGAGGTCGAGCGGATCTCGTTCGTGGGCAATACCGACTACAGCGACCGTCGCCTGCGCCAGGTGCTGCAATCCAAGCAGGCTGGTCTGCTGCGCGCCTTCTTCCGGTCGGATACCTTCGTTGCAGACCGTATCGAGTTCGACAAGCAGGTGCTGCAGGACTTCTATCAATCGCGCGGTTACGTCGACTTCCGCATCACCGGCGTCAACGCCGAGCTGGCGCGCGAGCGGGACGGTTACACCGTCACCTTCAACGTGCAGGAAGGCCAGCAGTTCAAGGTTGGCCAGGTGACCACGGTCAGCGAGTATGAAGGCGTCGATGCGGCGATCTACCAGGAGGCCCAGAACCTCAAGTCGGGCGACATCTACTCGCCCTCCGACGTCGAGAACGCCATCGCGCGGATGGAACGCCAGGCCAACCGCGACGGCCGCGACTTCCTGCGCATCGAACCGCGCATCACCCGCAATGACCGCACCCTGACGCTGGACGTCGAGTTCGTGCTGTCGCGTGGCCCGCGCATCTTCGTCGAGCGGATCGACATCGAAGGCAACACCACGACGCTGGACCGGGTGATCCGCCAGCAGTTCAACGTGGCCGAGGGCGACCCCTTCAACCCGCGCGAAATCCGTGAAAGTGCCGAGCGCATCCGTGCGCTTGGGTACTTCTCCAACGCCGAGGTCAATGCCCGTGAAGGCACGCGGCCCGACCAGGTGATCGTCGACGTGGATGTCGAGGAAGCGCCCACGGGCTCGCTCTCCTTCGGCGGCACCTATTCGACCACCGATGGCTTCGGCCTGCAGATCTCGTTCCGCGAGAACAACTTCCTCGGTCGGGGCCAGACCCTGGGCGTGACCCTCTCGGGGGCGTCGGACGACCGCACCTATGCGGTGAACTTCGTCGAGCCGCGCCTGCTGGGCCGGGATCTGGCACTGAACTTTGGCATCTCCTATGCCGAGACGGAATCCAGCTATTCCGACTACAACACCCTGAATGGGTCGTTCACCACCGGCCTGACCTTCCCGCTGACGGACAAGTCGCGGCTGAACGTCAACTACAAGCTGGCGGCCAACGACATCACGCTCGACACCGGCGTCACCATCGGCTCGCTGCTGACGGCCGAGGCCGCTGAAGACCTGCGCTATGCCTCTTCGCTGGGTTATCGCTACTCCTTCGACACCCGCCTGAGCGGCCTGAACCCGAATGCCGGCCTGCTGCTGGAATTCGCCCAGGACTTCGGCGGTGTCGGCGGCGATATCGAGTTCATCCGCAGCACCGGCCGTGCCGTCGCCCAGACCAAGGTCTGGAACGAAGAGATCACCCTGCGCGCCACGGTGAAGGCCGGCACCATCTCGATGCTGGGAGGCAGCAACTCGCAGGTGACCGACCGCTTCCTGATCGGCTCGTCGATCATGCGGGGCTTCACCCCCGATGGCATCGGGCCGCGCCAGTATTCCGACGGCAACTATGACGACGCTCTGGGCGGGACCGCCTATGCGGTGGCGCAGTTCGACGCCGAGTTCCCGCTGGGCCTGCCCGAAGAGCTGGGCATCTCGGGCGGTGTCTTCTATGACATCGGCTCGGCCTGGGGGCTGGACCAGACCGCTGCCGACGTGCTCTACGAGGATGCTTCGCTGCGTCAGGTCGTCGGCCTGTCGCTGTTCTGGAACACCCCGATCGGGCCGCTGCGCTTCAACTGGAGCCACGCGCTGCAGAAGGAAGAGTACGACAAGGAACAGACCTTCGACCTGTCCATCCGGACGGAGTTCTGAGGTCGCCTTGCCGGGCCTTCGCAGCAGTTTCCGACAGATGTTTGCCGCCAGCCTCGTGATCGCGGGGCTGGCGGGCTCCGTTGCGGCGCAGGACGCTGTGGCGGATGTGGTGCCGCGCACTCCGGTGCTGGTGGTCGACAGCGAAAGGCTGTTTTCCGACAGTGCCTTCGGCCAGCAGCTCGCTGACCGGATCGAGCAGGCCGCCACCGAGATCGCCGCCGAGAACCGCCGGATCGAGGCCGCGCTGGCCGAGGAAGAGCAGGCCCTGACCGACCGTCGTCCGACGATGACGCCGGATGAGTTCCGCGCCATGGCCGATGCCTTCGACGAGAAGGTGACCCGGATCCGCCGCGAACGGGACGAGGCCGCCGCCGGACTGGGCGAGGACAGCGACGCGGTCCGCCGCCAGTTCCTGGTCGCCGTCGAGCCGGTGCTCTACGGGCTGATGCAGGAAGCTGGCAGCGCGGTCATCCTTGAGCGGCGCACGGTCTTCGTCACCCGCGAGGTGGTCGATGTGACCGACGAGGCCATCCAGCGGATCGACACGCAGCTGTTGCAGCCGCAGGACCCCGTGGCGGGGCAGGGGGATGCGCCCGCCGATCCTGCCGATCCCGCCGATCCTGCCGCACCCGAAGCGGCGCCTGCCGAGACCGGGAACGCCGCCGGCGGTGACGCGCCCTCTGGCGAGTGACCCGGGAGCGGCGCTTTACCGCCCCGTGCCGCCACGCTTGCCGCCATGGGGGCGACTTGCTAGGGACAGGGCAGACTATGGACCATGCCCCGGCTGCTCAGGCCCGGGCGCCGCGAGGACAGATTTCATGACCGAGACGCTTCAGAGCGCCGATATCGCCCGTATCCAGCGCATCATTCCGCATCGCTACCCGTTCCTGCTGGTGGACAAGGTGGTTGATATCGACGGCTATGCCTCGGGCAAGGGCATCAAGAACGTCACCATGAACGAGCCCCACTTCCAGGGCCATTTCCCCGGCAAGCCGATCATGCCCGGCGTGACCATCATCGAGGCCATGGCCCAGACCGCCGGTGTCATCGTGGGCGCGGCTCTCGGGCTAGAAGACAAGAACGCGCTGATCTACTTCATGTCGATCGAGAAGGCCAAGTTCCGTCGCATGGTGGTGCCCGGCGACGTTCTGGAAATGCAGGTCGAGACCCTGCGCGGCAAGCCCGGCGCCAAGATGTGGAAGTTTGGCGGCAAGGCCACGATCGGCGGCGAGCTGGCCTGTGAGGCCGAGTTCATGGCCATGCTCGACCTGCCTGCTGACGCTGCGGAGGCCTGAGCCATGGCGATCAGCCACGAAGCGGTGATCCATCCCTCGGCGCTGATCGAGGACGGGGCGCAGGTCGGGCCGGGGGCCCGGATCGGCCCCTTCTGCCACATCGGCCCCAAGGTGGTGATCGGCAAGGACGTCGAGCTGATGAGCCACGTGGTCGTACAGGGCGTGACCGAGATCGGCGAGGGCACCCTTGTGCATCCCTTCGCCGTTCTGGGTGGCATTCCCCAGGACCTGAAGTTCAAGGGCGAGGAAACCCGCCTGACCATCGGCAAGCGCAACCGCATCCGCGAGCATGTGACGATGAACACCGGCACCGAGGGCGGCGGCGGGCTGACCTCGGTCGGCGATGACGGGTTGTTCATGGCGGGCTGCCACGTGGCCCACGACTGCCGGGTCGGCAATAACGTGATCATCGTCAACAACGCCGCCCTTGCCGGCCATTGCGTGATCGAGGACGAGGTGATCATCGGCGGCCTGTCGGGCGTACACCAGTGGGTGCGCATCGGGCGGGGCGCGATCATTGGCGCCGTGACCATGGTCACCAATGACGTGATCCCGCATGGCCTCGTGCAGGCGCCGCGCGGCCATCTCGACGGGCTGAACCTTGTCGGGCTGAAGCGTCGCGGCGTGGCGCGGGCCGATATCACCGCCCTGCGTGCCGCCTTCCAGATGCTGGCCCAGGGCGAGGGCGCCTTCCAGGATCGCGCCCGCCGCCTCGGTGATGAAACCGAAAGCGACTACGTGCGCGAGATCGTGGATTTCATCCTCGGTCAGAGCGATCGCTCCTTCCTGACCCCCGGAGGCTGATCCATGGGCCTGCTGAAACGTCGCAGCGCGGGGGCTGCCAGCACCCCGACCGGCCCCCGGCTGGCGATCATCGCCGGCGGCGGCCGTCTGCCGGTGCGCCTGGCCGAGGCCGAACCGGGGGCCTTCCTCGTCTCCTTCGAGGGCACGCCCTGCGAACTGCCCGAGGCGCGGCTGACCCGTTTCCGCTTCGAGAAGCTGGGCGGTCTCTTCGATCGTCTGCGCGACGAGGGTGTCGAGCGCATCGTCATGGCCGGTGGGATGGCGCGGCCTCAGCTGGACATGAAGCAGGTCGACCGCAAGGTAATGATGCTGGCGCCCAAGCTGATGGCGGCGCTTGGCTCCAAGGGCGATGACGGGGTGCTGCGGCTCATCGTGTCGATCCTCGAGGGCGAGGGCTTCACTGTCGAGGGCGCCCACCAGATCCTGCCCGAAATGACGGCCCGCCCCGGCAAGATCGGCGGCCCCGCGCTGTCGCGCGCTGCGAAGGGCGATGTCGAGCAGGCGCAGAAGATCCTCGCGACCATGGCGCCGCTGGATATCGGCCAGGGCTGCGTCGTCGCCGCCGGGCAATGCCTAGGCATCGAGACGGTGCAGGGCACCGATGCGCTGCTACGCTTCGTCGGAGAGACCCCCGAGGACCGCCGCCCCGGCAAGGGCGTGCTGTTGAAGGCCCCGAAGGCCGGTCAGGACCTGCGCGTCGACATGCCCGCCGTCGGCCCCGAGACGTTGCGGGCCGCCGCTGCCGCCGGGCTTGAGGCCGTGGTCATCGCCGCGAACCGCGTCCTGTTGATCGACGGCCCCGCGCTGCCGGACCTCGCCGCCGAACTGGGCCTTGCCTTCCACGCGGTCGAGACCTGATGCGCATCTTCACCATCGCGGGCGAGCCCTCGGGCGACAATCTCGGCGCCGCCGTCATGGCGGGGCTGAAGGAGCTGACCGGCGGAGAGATCACCTTCGCCGGTGTCGGCGGCCCGGCCATGCAGGCCGAGGGGCTGACCTCGCGCTTTCCCATGTCCGAGCTTTCGGTCATGGGCCTGGCCGAGATCCTGCCGAAGTACTTCCACCTCAAGCGCCGCATCCGCGAATGCGCCGAGGCGGTGCTGGCCGATCCGCCGGACGTGCTGCTGACCATCGACAGCCCGGATTTCTGCCTGCGCGTGGCGCGGCTGGTGAAGGCCGCGAACCCCGCGATCCGCACCGTCCACTATGTCGCCCCCACGGTCTGGGCCTGGCGCCCGAAGCGTGCCACGAAGATGGCCGAGGTGATCGACCATGTCCTCGCGCTCTTCCCCTTCGAGCCGCCGCTGATGCAGGCCGCGGGGATGGACTGCGATTTCGTCGGCCACCCGGTGACGACCCAGCCCCAGGCCACCCCCGACGAGATCCGCGCCTTCCGCGCCGAGAGCGGCATCGGCGAGGCGCCGATCGCCCTGATCCTGCCCGGCTCCCGCGCCGGAGAGGTCACCCGCCTGGCCCCGATCTTCGGGCCCGTGGTCGAGAAGCTGCGCGCCCGCCACCCCGAACTGGTCTTCGTGCTGCCCGCCGCCGCCGGTGTCGCCGATCTGGTCGAGGAGAAGATCCGCGACTGGCCAGTCAATGTCGTCGTGCTTGATCCGCGCGACAGCACGCCCGACAGCTTCGCCGTCACCAAGCGTGCCGCCTTCGCGGCGGCCGACGTGGCGCTGGCCGCCTCGGGCACCGTCTCGCTGGAACTGGCCGCAGCCAATACGCCGATGGTCATCGCCTATGACATGGCCTGGCTGACCCGGGTGATCATGCAGCGCATGCTGCTGACCGACACCGTGACGCTGGTCAACCTCGTTTCCGACACCCGCGTCGTGCCGGAATTCATCGGCGCCGACTGCGACCCCGACAGGATCGCCCCCGCACTGGCCCGTGTCTACGAGGCCCCCGAGGCGCAATACGAGGCCATGGAGCTGTCGATGCAGCGTCTTGGCCGAGAAGGAGAGCCCCCCGGCCTGCGCGCTGCCCGTGCCATCCTCGCCCGCCTCTGACGCCAGGCACGCGCCTGTTCCATTCCTAGGCTGGAAATACTCATGGGGGAGCCTCGCAGCGGCGGGGGGCGTAGCCCCAGCGACCCCTCAAACGAGAACGCGCGCCGGGAAGGGCGCGCGTCTCGACTTTCAGACCACCAATGACGCTCAGTAGCCGCGCCAGATCCAGCCGCCGCCGAGGATCCGCGTCCCGCCGGTCTCGTAGAAGACGCAGGCCTGACCGGGAGAGACACCCTCTTCGGCGGTCAGCAGCTCGACCTCGGCCTCGGTGGCCGAGATCGGGCGGATGATCGCCTCGCGCGGGGGGCGGGTCGAGCGCACGCGGACCGAAACGTGGCGCTCCTTCATGTCCGCGAAACCGCCTTCGCCGATCCAGTTGATCTCGCGCACCGGGATGGTGCGGGTCGCCAGCATCTCTTTGGGGCCGACGATCACCTGCTTGGCGTCGACGTCCAGCTTGACCACGTAGAGCGGCTCGGAGAGCCCGCCGATGCCCAGCCCCCGGCGCTGGCCGACGGTATAGTGAATCACCCCCTCGTGTTCGCCCAGAACCCGGCCATCCACATGGACGATTTCGCCCGGTTCCGCCGCGCCGGGGCGCAGTTTCTCGATCACCGAGGCGTAATTGCCGTTCGGAACGAAGCAAATGTCCTGGCTGTCGGGCTTGTCGGCGACGCTCAGACCATACTGCGCGGCCAGCTCGCGGGTGGCGGCCTTCGAGGGCAGGTGACCCAGCGGGAAGCGCAGGAAGGAGAGCTGTTCGGGCGTGGTCGAGAACAGGAAATAGCTCTGGTCGCGGTTGGCATCGGCGGCGCAATGCAGCTCGGGTCCGCTCTCGCCCATCATCCGCTGGATGTAGTGCCCGGTGGCCATGCAATCGGCGTCGAGGTCCTTGGCGGTCTGCAGCAGATCCTTGAACTTGACCCGCTCGTTGCAGCGGATGCAGGGCACCGGCGTGGCGCCCGCAAGGTAGCTGTCGGCGAATTCGTCGATCACTGCATCCTGGAAGATGTTTTCATAATCAAGGACATAGTGCGGGAAGCCCATCTCTTCGGCGACCCGGCGCGCGTCGTGGATATCGATCCCGGCGCAGCAGGCGCCCTTCTTGGCAAGCGCGGCACCATGGTCGTAGAGCTGCAGCGTCACGCCCACCACGTCATAGCCTTCCTCGGCCAGCTTCGCAGCCACGACCGAGCTGTCGACACCGCCCGACATGGCGACGACGACACGGGTTTCCGACGGCGGCTTGGCGAAGCCCAGCGAGTTCAGCGCGGGTCCGGTATCGAGTGCCATGTCTGCTCCTGATCTGCCCGGGGTGGTGACGAAGGGGGGGACTCACCTTCCCGGCGCGGTAAGATCAAGAGAATATAGGAAAATGCGAGACACTCTCAACCCGCCGTTTCATCGGGCGTTAAAACACTGGGCCAAGAATTGCGACGGGCTATGAGGGTCGGAGCGATGTACTTGAAGAAAGTCCAGGGGCCGAGGGCAGTTACTCTGCCCGATGGTCGCGTGATGACGAGGGCGGATTTGCCCCCGGCGGACACCCGACGCTGGGTGGCGTCGCGCAAGGCGGCCGTCGTGCGGGGGGTGGTCCATGGTCTTATTTCCCAGGACGAGGCTCTGGAGCGATACTCGCTGTCACCGGAGGAATTCCTGGAATGGGTCAGCGCAGTCGCCAATCACGGCGAAGAGGCGCTGAAGGCCACCGCCGTGCAGAAGTTCAGACAACCCTAGGGCGTGTCGGCATTCTTATCCACACGGTAACCCAAGGTTAACCAATTGGCGGCACGATCAGATACGTCCAAGGGATTAATGGAGAGAACTCGGCATGCGCGTGCTTTTGGTAGAAGATGATCCGACCACTTCGAAAAGCATCGAGCTGATGCTGACCCATGCCAACCTGAACGTCTACACGACCGACCTGGGCGAAGAGGGCATCGACCTTGCGAAGCTCTACGACTACGACCTGATCCTGCTGGACCTGGGGCTGCCCGACATGAACGGCCACGAGGTGCTGCGCCAGCTGCGCCTGGCGCGGATCGAAACGCCGATCCTGATCCTCTCGGGGGCGGACGACACGGAAAACAAGCTGAAGGGCTTCGGCTTCGGGGCCGACGACTACCTGACCAAGCCCTTCCACCGGGAAGAGCTGGTGGCGCGGATCCATGCGATCATCCGCCGCTCGAAGGGGCATTCGCAGTCGATCATCCGCACCGGCAGGATCGAGGTGAACCTGGATGCCAAGACGGTCGAGGTGGACAGCAAGCCGGTGCATCTGACCGGCAAGGAATACCAGATGCTCGAGCTACTCAGCCTGCGCAAGGGCACCACCCTGACGAAAGAGATGTTCCTTAACCATCTCTACGGCGGCATGGACGAACCCGAGCTGAAGATCATCGACGTTTTCATCTGCAAGCTGCGCAAGAAGCTCTCGACCGCGACCGAGGGCGACAATTACATCGAAACGGTCTGGGGGCGGGGCTACGTGCTGCGCGATCCCGAACCGCAGCGCATCGACGAAAAGAAGATGGCGCTCGGCGCCGGGTGATCCCGCGCCGCCCGCCGAAGTCCCACTCACGGAAAGACCCGGCTGGACCTCGTGAGGCCCGCCGCCTATCACATTCTCATCGAGCTTAGATGAGACCAGTGAGGGGGGCGCGTTCCATGTCCGAGACGGCCGGGATTGCAGTAGAGGATCTGACCGAAGCCCAGGCCGTGGCAGAGCTGGCACGTCTGGCCGAGCTGCTGGGACAGGCCAACCTGGACTATCACCGTGACGACGCGCCCGAGATCGCCGATTCCGACTATGACCGTCTCAAGCTGCGCAACAAGGCGATCGAGCGCCGTTTCCCGGCGCTGAAACGCGCCGACAGCCCCTCGGATCAGGTGGGGGCCGCGCCCTCTGAAGGCTTCGGCAAGGTTCAGCACGAGATTCGCATGCTCTCCCTCGGGAATGCCTTCGAGGATGGCGAGGTGCGTGACTTCGATGGCCGCATCCGCAAGTACCTCGGCCTCTCCTTCGAGGCGCCGCTGGCCTATACGGCGGAACCGAAAATCGACGGCCTCAGCCTCTCGCTGCTCTACGAGAACGGAGAGCTGATCCGCGCCGCTACCCGTGGCGACGGCGCCGAGGGCGAGAACGTCACCGCCAATGCCCGCACCATCGCCGATATCCCCGCCCGGCTGGAAGGGGCGCCCGACCGGCTGGAGGTGCGCGGCGAGGTCTACATGAGTCACGAGGACTTCCAGGCGCTGAACGCCCGCCAGGAAGAGGCCGGGGCCAAGACCTTTGCAACCCCCCGCAACGCCGCCGCCGGCTCGCTGCGCCAGCTCGATGCCGAGATCACCCGTGCCCGTCCGCTGCGTTTCTTCGCCTATGCCTGGGGCGTACTGTCCGAACCGCTGGCAGAGACGCAGATGGGCTCCATCGAACGGCTCAAGGCCCTGGGGTTCCAGACAAATCCGCTGACCAGGCTCTGCGACGGCCCGGCGCAGATGCTGGCGCATTACGCCGATATCGAGGCGCAGCGCGCGACGCTGGGCTATGATATCGACGGGGTGGTCTACAAGGTCGATGACCTGGCGCTGCAGGCGCGGCTCGGCTTCCGCTCGACCACGCCCCGCTGGGCCATCGCCCACAAGTTCCCCGCGGAACTCGCCTGGACCCGGCTGGAAGCCATCGACATCCAGGTCGGGCGCACCGGCGCCCTGTCCCCCGTCGCGCGCCTGCATCCGGTGACGGTCGGCGGTGTGGTGGTCTCGAATGCCACGCTGCACAACGAGGATTACATCGCCGGCCGCGACAGCAAGGGTGAGGAGATCCGCGCCGGCAAGGATATCCGCCCCGGCGACTGGGTGCAGGTCTACCGGGCCGGCGACGTGATCCCCAAGATCTCGGATGTCGATCTGTCCAAACGCCCCGAGGGCACCGCGCCCTACAGCTTCCCCGAGGTCTGCCCCGAATGCGGGTCCGAGGCGATCCGCGAAGAGGGCGACAGCGTGCGTCGCTGCACCGGGGGCCTGATCTGCCCCGCGCAAGCCGTTGAAAGGCTGCGACATTTCGTCGGCCGCAAGACCTTCGACATTGAGGGGCTTGGCGCCAAGCAGGCGGAATTCCTCTACGACATGTGCTGGATCGCCGAGCCCGCGGATATCTTCACCCTGCGCGCCCGCGACGCCGAGGGTGCCCGCCTGACACGGGACCCCAGCGAGGTCGTCGCGCGCCACGCCGAGGATCCCGACCGCCAGCATGAGCTGCTTTCGGAACTGGCCGAGCATCTGCGCGGCGCCGGCTTCCCGGTCGACGAAAGCCAGCCGAGCCAGGTCGCCGCCGCCATGGGCGAGCTGGCGAAGAAACCCCTGGCGCAGGTGAAGGGCTGGGGCGAGAAATCCGCCGAGAACCTCTTTGCCGCCATCGAGACCCGGCGCGAGATCGCGTTGAACCGCGTTCTCTTCGCCCTGGGTATCCGCCATGTGGGCGAGGTCGTGGCAAGTGATCTGGCGCGGCATTTCAACAGTTGGGAGCGCCTGACGGAAGTGCTCGACCGGGCCCGCGCGGCGCAGGAACGTCACCTGCTGGCCGACGAGGCCGAGGCGGAAGAGCGCGCCGAGGCCAGCCGCGCCGGGCGCCGCGCCAGCCCGAAGGGCGCGCGCGACGCCGCCTGGGCGCTGGAGCCGAAGGTGCCCGCCGAGTCCACCACCGCCTGGAACGAGATCACCGGCATCGACGGCATCGGCGCCAAGGTTGCCGCCGCCCTGGTGGCCGCCTTCGCCCAGCCCGCCGAACGGGCCTCGATCGACCGGCTGGCCGACCAGCTGAGGATCCTTGATGTCGAGGCCCCCGCCGCCGCCGACAGCCCGGTTGCCGGGTTGACCCTGGTCTTTACCGGCACGCTCGAGAAGATGAGCCGCTCGGAAGCCAAGGCGCGGGCCGAGACCCTGGGCGCCAAGGTGGCGGGCTCGGTCTCGAAAAAGACCGATATCCTGATCGCCGGCCCGGGCGCCGGGTCGAAGGCGACCAAGGCCGCCGACCTGGGCGTGCGGGTCATCGATGAAGACGACTGGCTGGCGCTGATCGGCGACGCATGAGCAGCCGGCCCGAAATCCTCTTTCCGCTCTTTGCCGGGCTGGAAACCCTCGACGGGGTCGGGCCGAAGACGGCCAAGCATCTGGCTCAGCTGGATATCTCAGTGCCTCGGGATCTTCTGTTCCTGCTGCCGCACGGGGTGGTCGACCGCCGCCGCCGCGACACGATCCTGGGCTTGACCCTGCCGACCACCGCCACGGTCGAGGTCACCGTGGGGCGCCACAGCCCGTCGCGCAGCCGCGGCGGGGCCTATCGCATCCGGGTGGCCGATGCCGAGACCGAGTTCGACCTGATATTCTTTCATGCCCGTGCGCAGTACCTGCAGCAGATCCTGCCCGAGGGCAGCCGCCGCCTGGTCTCGGGCAAGCTTGAGCTTTACGACGGCATGGCCAACATGCCTCATCCCGAGCACGTCCTGCCGCTGGAGGAGGCCGACGAGATCCCCGATTTCGAGCCGGTCTATCCGTTGACCGCAGGGGTGACGCAGCGGGTCATGGCGAAGGCGGCGGGCTCGGCGCTGGCCCGGGCCGAGGCCCTGCCTGAGTGGATCGACCCCGGGCAGCGGGCGACGAAGCAATGGCCGGACTGGCTTTCGGCGGTGCGGCAGGCGCATCGGCCCGACGACCTGCAGGCGGTGCGCCCCGAGGATCCGGCGCGCGAGCGGCTGGCCTATGATGAGTTCTTCGCCCATCAATTGACCCTGGCCCTGGCCCGCAATGTCGAGCGCAAGCGAGTTGGGCGGGTGACGCAGGGCGACGGGCACCTGCGAGACAAGGTGCTGAAATCACTGCCATATGCGCCAACCGGCGCACAGACGCGCGCGGTGGCCGAGATCGCCGCAGACATGGCGGGCGGGGATCGCATGTCGCGTCTGTTGCAGGGGGACGTTGGCGCGGGCAAGACGCTGGTCGCCTTCCTCGCGCTGCTGATCGCCGTCGAAGCTGGCGGGCAGGGGGTGATGATGGCCCCGACCGAAATCCTGGCGCGCCAGCATCTCGAGGGGCTGGGCCCCTTTGCCGAGGCGGCTGGGGTTCGCCTTGAGATCCTGACCGGCCGTGACAAGGGGGCCGAGCGGCGCAGCAAGCTGGCTGACCTGGCCGAGGGGCGCATCGATATCCTTGTCGGCACCCATGCGGTCTTCCAGGCCGATGTGAACTTTGCCGATCTGCGGCTGGCGATCGTCGATGAACAGCACCGCTTCGGGGTTCGCCAGCGGCTGGAGCTGGGGCGCAAGGGCCAGCGCGCGGACATCCTTGTGATGACGGCAACGCCGATCCCGCGCTCGCTGAGCCTGGCGCAATATGGCGACATGGATGTCTCGGTGCTGGACGAGAAGCCGCCGGGGCGCAAGCCGGTGAAGACGACGCTCAGCTCGACCGAGCGGCTGGACGAGATCGCCGCCCATCTCGACCGCGCCACCCGCGAGGGGCGGCAGGCCTATTGGGTCTGTCCACTGGTCGAGGAGAGTGAAAAGAGCGACCTGACCGCCGCCGAGGAGCGTTTCAAGCACCTGCGCGCCCTGTTGGGCGAGGGGCGTGTCGGGCTGGTGCATGGCCAGATGCCCCCTGAGCAGAAGGACGCCGCCATGGCCGCCTTCCAGCGTGGCGAGACCGATGTGCTGGTCGCGACCACGGTGATCGAGGTCGGGGTCAACGTGCCCAATGCCTCGATCATGGTGATCGAACGGGCCGAGATCTTCGGGCTGGCGCAGTTGCACCAGCTGCGTGGACGGGTCGGGCGTGGCACCGCCGAGTCGACCTGCCTGCTGCTCTACCAGGCGCCGCTGTCGGAAAGCGGGATGCGGCGGCTGACCCTGCTGCGCGAAACCGAGGACGGCTTCCGCATCGCCGAGGCCGACCTGGAAATGCGCGGCGCCGGCGATCTGATCGGCACCGCGCAAAGTGGCGTGCCACGCTTCCGCATTGCCGACCTGGAAAACCAGACCGCGCTGATGGCCATCGCCCAGAGCGATGCCCGTACGCTGCTGGCCATGGATCCCAAGCTTGAGGGCGAGAGGGGCCGCGCGGCGCGGACCCTGCTCTGGCTGATGGGACAGGATGAGGCAATTCGCCTGATCGCGGTCGGCTAACTGTCTGACTCTGCGGGAATTTTCATTTTGTTCGCAAAAGTTCTTAAAAAGTTCTTTACCGACTCGGCCGTATGTGGGAACAAAAGAGCAACGGAGCTGAACGCTTTGACCGGAGAGGACCAGAGAGATGCTGAACGACATTCTTCGCACCGCCCGCCGCGCCCCCGCTGCCTTCCTTCAGGATCTCTTCGGAGCGGCTGCCCTGGTGGTGCTTCTCGTCGGCTCTCTCTACCTTCCGGCTCTGACCTGAAGCCTCGTTTCTGCCTGCATGTCGTCGTCAGGGCAGGGCCTTATCCCCATCTGCGGGTGGATGGCCTGTCCACCCGGCCGGGATCGCCTCATCCCCCGGTGTCCTGCCCCGCTGTCCCAAGCGACACGCATACTTTGCCGCCGCCTCCCCCCGGAGTGCGGCGGTTTTTTCTTCCGGTTGCCATCTCGGCGCCGGGAGGGATCAGAACCGGTAGGCCAGCCGCAGCCCGCCCCAGTGGCGGTTCTTGACGAAGATCGGCGCGGACAGGTCCTTCATCAGGACGAAGTCGCCGCCGCCCATGTCGCGCCGGTAGACCTGCAGCAAGAAGGGGTCCTGGTTGCGACCGGCCTTGAGGCCGACGCGGTCGTCGAAGATCCGTCGGTTGCGGCAATGGGCCATGTTCCACACCGGGTCATCGCCCTGCGGATGCGAGAACTTGCGGTTGTGCGTCGGCAGATAGCCGTTGCGGTCGACGGCGGCGCAGAAGGTCACCTTGGGATCCAGCTCAAGCGCCTCTTCCAGGATCGGCGGCAGCAGGCTGTCGGTCAGGTTGGTGAAGCGGGCGGTGACCTGTTGGGGATCGCTGCGCGGCACCGGGCGATAGGCGGTGTCGAAGAGATCCTCGATGCGGATGCGCCCCTCGTCCACGGCCTCGTCGAAGGCATCCGAGATGCGGCGGGCGCGGGCCTTCACATCGGTGATGAAGGGGCCGTCGGCGGTATCTCCCCCGGCCAGGACCGAATCCTGCACAAGCGCTTCCGAACGGTCACGCAGGCTGCGGACGCGGTCATGGACATCCTCGACCGCTTCGGTGCTTTCGCGCACGATGTTGAAGGTGTCGTTGATCTGCGGTGTGTACTCGCGCAGGGCGCGGTCGGCTTCGACGGCATCGTCGCGCACCAGTTTCATCCGGGTGACCGAGCGATCCATTGCCTCAATCACTTCCGTATTGCGGGCCGAGACCTCCTTGCCGGCGCGGGAGAGGTCGCGCGAGGTGGTCGAGACATCGCCGGTTTCCTGCTGCAGCCGGGTGATCCAGTCGACGAGGCGCTGGATATTGCCGCTGATCGTCTCGGCGGCGATGCCGGTCTGCTGGGACAGGGTGTTTATCGCATCGGCCACGACAGAGAAGCCACGCCCGGCCTCGCCGGCGCGCGCGGCCTCGATCTTGGCGTTGATCGCCAGCATGTTCACCTGCGCGGCAATGGCGGCGATCTGGTCGTTGCTGACCTGCACGTCCTCCAGCACCGATTCGACATCCTTGGTGCGGCTGTCGAGGGTCAGCACCCAGGTCAGCACGGTCAGCGCATGGCGCCCTGCCACCTCGGACAGGTCGATGGCGCTGCGGAAACTGGCCTGGGTATCTTCCAGCTGCGCATAGGCATCCTGGATCGTGGTCATCACCGAGGCATTCATCTGCAGCACCTGCCCGGTGCCTTCGCGCACCTGCTTTAGCTGCGCCAGCAGGTCCTCTGTGTGCGAGGTCAGATCCTCGAGAAAGCCATCGACATCGACGACCTCCTGGCCGAGCGCGGTGGCGTTGCGGGCCAGCCGGTCGAGGGAGGGACCCGCAGGCTGCGGATCAGGATAGTCGTGGGAATGTTCCATGCCGGGCCGTCGCTGCTTGCACCCGGTCAGGCTTAGGGCCGAAACCCGAAGAAGCCGTTAAGCGCAGTCGCTTTCCGCCGCCTTCTCCAGCGCTTCCGAGAGCGCGTCGAGGGTCAGCATGATCGAGGCATGGCGGTTCTTGTACTCGCGCGCGGGCAGCAGCACCTCGAGCCCGTCGAAGGGGGCCCCGGGCACCGGGCCCTCGTCCTTCAGCATGGCGCGCAGCTGGTCGCGGGCGGTGTGGATCTCGTCCCGCGTGCGGCCCAGCACCGCCGCGCCGACGACCGAGGCCGAGGCCTGGCCAAGGGCGCAGGCGCGCACCTCCTGGCCGAAACGGGCGATGCGGCCGTCCTCGACGGCGACATCCACCGTCACCGTCGAGCCGCAAAGCGGCGCGCGCTTGCGCACGGTGGCGTCGGGGGCCTCCAGCCGGTCCTGATGCGGGATCTCCGCCGCCAGGGCGAGGATCCGGTTGGAATAGAGTTTGATCAGGTCGCTTTCGCTCATCTCTGGTCCTTTCGGCGCGTTGTCCATAGATAGGCCCGCAGGGCGGCACAGGAAACCCCCGCCGGAAAGGTGAGCAGAATGCAGTTCGATCCGAGCACGCTGAAATTCGACGACAAGGGGCTGATCCCCGCCATCGCCCAGCAGGAGGGCACCGGAGAGGTGCTGATGATGGCCTGGATGAACGCCGCCTCGATCGCGAAGACGCTGGAGAGCGGCCATGTCACCTACTGGTCGCGCTCGCGGCAGGGCTTCTGGGCCAAGGGCGAAAGCTCGGGCCATGTGCAGAAGCTGGTCGAACTGCGGGTGGATTGCGACCGCGACTGCCTGCTGGTGATCGTCGATCAGACCGGCCCGGCCTGTCACACCAACCGGCGCAACTGCTTCTATACCGCCGTGCGCGAGGGCGAAGAGGTGGTGATCGCCGATCCGATGGTCTGAGGCTCAGCGCCGCGCGAGGCCGATCATCTTCAGGATATCGGCGGGGGTCTTGCCCTCGTCGCGGTAGAGGCGGATGGCACGGGCGTCATCGCGCTTGGCCAGCCGCTTGCCCTCGTCATCGCGGATCAGCCGGTGATGATGATAGAGCGGCGCGGGCAGGCCCAGCAGGCGTTGCAGCAGGGCGTGGATCGGGGTCGCGTCGAACAGGTCCTGTCCGCGCACCACCTCGGTGATGCCCTGGGCGGCGTCATCGACCACCACCGAGAGGTGGTAGGAGGTGCCCATGCCCTGACGCGCCAGCACCACGTCTCCGACCTTGTCGATCATCCGGCGGCGGGCAATCGGCCGGGCGCCGCTTTCGCCGTGCGGGCCCTTGCCGGTTTCGGTGAAATAGAGCCCCTCGTGACGGCAGGCGCGCTCCAGCGCGCGGTCCATGTCGAGGCGCAGCACCGCGTCGGGCAGGGGGCCGGTCGGCGGCAGCGCGGGGCGGCAGGTGCCGGGATAGACGAGACCGTCAGGGCCATGCGCGGGTTCAGCGCCCTCCTGCGGGGCCGAGACGGCCTCGGCGATATCGCGGCGGGTGCAGGCGCAGGGATAGAGCAGGCCCATGTCCCAGAGCTGTTGCAGCGCCGCCCGGTAGGCGGGCAGGCGCTGGCTTTGGCGCATCACGGGGCGCGGCCAGTCAAGGCCGAGCCAGGTGAGGTCCTCGTCGATCTGCGCCTCCCATGCGGGGCGGGCGCGGCTCTGGTCGATGTCCTCGATGCGCAGCAGGAATTGCCCGCCCGCCACCTCGGCCCGGCGCGCCGCGACCATGGCCGAAAAGGCATGGCCCAGATGCAGCGGCCCCGTGGGCGAGGGGGCGAAACGGGTGCGGTAGCTCATCGGCGGCGGATCACCATCACGCGGGAGGTGCTGCCGAGACCCTCGATATGGGGGCCGTCCTCGCTCAGCTCCAGCACGGCTTCCGAGCTGCCGACGGTGCGTTCCAGCATCTTCATGTAGTCCTCGTCCTCAAGGGCGCGCGCATTGTAGCTGAGCGCGAGGCGACCGCCAGAGGGCAGGGCCATGACGATGGCCGGCAGGCAGGAGGCCGGCGCCGCGCCGGGCGAGATCGCGCCGGAGGCGGTGACCAGCCGGTAGCGCGAGACGAGGCCGGGGTCGGGGTTGCCGAAGGGCAGGGGGTGGAGCTGCTCGTAGCAGCCCTTCTGCTCGGCCATCTTCAGCATCCCGGCCGAGACATCGGCGCCGTGGATGCGCCCGAAGCCTTCCTGGGCCAGGGCCTCGCCACAGAGGCCGGTGCCGCAGCCGAAGTCCAGCACGGGGCCGGAGAGCTCGGTCTCTTTCACCAGGGATTTCAATGCCGCCGCGATCCGTGACGGGGTCACGTAGTGGGCCTCGTCCAGCTCCTTGTCGTAGCTGTCGGCCCATTGATCGTAGAGGTCGCGTTGCGTTTCGGCGTCGGGGACGCCGTAGATTTTATCCAGATATGTTTCAGCCATGGGGCGGACTATGCACATTCCGCGCGGAAGTTCCACCCGATGGTCCGACCGGGGCGTAGGGCGGGAGATATCCCGCCATGGCCGGGCCTCTGGCCGAGGGCGGGCAGGCCAAGACGCGGGGTGTCAAGCAGGGTGGGATATCTCCCACCCTACGCCCATGGCCGAGGCCTGCGCGCTATTGCACGCGACCGGGCCTGTTACCGGGCGCCTTCCAGCCAGCCGGTCCAGAGCTCTTTCGCGCGGTCGGTGTAGCCCTTGTAACGGTCCTTGCGGCCGCGACGGCCGCCGCGCACGCCGTCCAGCGGCGGGAACAGCCCGAAGTTCACGTTCATCGGCTGGAAGGTCTTTGCCTCGGCGCCGCCGGTGATATGGGTCACCAGCGCGCCCATGGCGGTCTCGGCCGGGACCGGGGGCAGGGGCTGGCCCTTGATCTCGGCCACGGCAAGGCGGCCGGCCAGCAGGCCCATGGCGGCGCTTTCCACATAGCCCTCGACACCGGTGATCTGCCCGGCAAAGCGGATGTTGGGCCGCGACTTCAGCCGCATCTGCCCGTCGAGCAGCGTCGGCGAGTTGATGAAGGTATTGCGGTGGATGCCGCCAAGCCGCGCGAAGCTGGCGTTTTCCAGCCCGGGGATCATCTTGAAGACCTCGGTCTGGGCGCCGTATTTCATCTTCGTCTGGAAGCCGACGATATTGTAGAGCGTGCCCAGCTTGTTGTCGCGGCGCAACTGCACCACGGCCCAGGCCTTTTCGTCCGGCTTGTGGGCATTGGTCAGGCCCACGGGTTTCATCGGCCCATGGCGCAGGGTCTCGCGGCCACGTTCGGCCATGACCTCGATCGGCAGGCAGCCATCGAAATAGCCCGCCGTCTCGCCCTCGTGGAACTCGGTCTTCTCGGCGGCCAGCAGGGCGTCGATGAAGGCCTCGTACTGATCCTTGGTCATCGGGCAGTTCAGGTAGGCCTTCTGCTCTTCCTCGGTCTCGCCCTTGTCATAGCGCGACTGCATCCAGGCCACGTCCATGTCGATGCTCTCGGCATAGACGATGGGGGCGATGGCGTCGAAGAAGGCGAGGGAGTCGGCACCGGTCTCGGCGCGGATTGCCTCGGCCAGGGCGCCCGAGGTCAGCGGCCCGGTGGCGATGATCCAGTGCCCCTCGCTCGGCAGCTCGGAGATCTCGCCGTCCACGACCTCGACCAGCGGGTGGGCGCGCAGGGCGGCGGTGACGTCTTCCGAGAAGGGATCGCGGTCGACCGCCAGCGCACCGCCGGCGGGCAGCCGGTGCTTGTCGGCCATCTGCATGATCAGCCCCCCCGCCTGGCGCATTTCCCAATGCAGCAGGCCGACGGCGTTCTGTTCGCTGTCATCCGAGCGGAAGGAGTTGGAGCAGACCATCTCCGCCAGGTTGCCGGTGCGATGCGCGAAGGTTTCCACCTGCGGGCGCATCTCGTGGATGGTCACGGGGATGCCGGCCTCGGCGGCCTGCCAGGCGGCTTCGGATCCGGCCATGCCGCCGCCGATGATATGGAGTCTCTCTGTCATGGTCGCGATCTAGGGCAAAGGGGGCGTGATTGGAAGGGGCTTGGGGGCGCCCGGCCTCCGGTGCGGATCACCCGGCAGGGCAGCACCGCAGCCCGATGCCGCGGCTGGCGGCGTGGGAGCGGCCGGCTGGGCCAGGACTTCGCGGGGCGGGGTAGAGGAGCGAGCGGGTCACCTTGCGATGTCGGCGCCAGAGAGAGCTTGGCATGGAGGGGAGCCGACGGTGACCCGATCTCGCGATCTCAATGGGCGCAGAGCTGCGCGCCCGGTCCGCTTTACCTAGTGTAAGGCATTGGGGCCGAATAGTGGCAAATTCCGAACCAGACTGGCCCCGGATCGGAAACACTGGCCGCAGGCGGGCCGGAGGATGGCGCCTTCGCGGCACGCGAAGGGCAACGGGGGGCGGCGATCCTGGGCCGGGATCGGCTTCGGCTGCCGGCCGCGCGCCCCCGGATGATGACGTCTTGCCGCCCGCCTCGGGCGGTCAGCGGTCCTGCCAGGAGGGAGGACGCTTTTCCAGGAAGGCGCTGATCCCCTCGTCGGTGTCCTGCTCCAGCATGTTCGCCACCATCACCTCGGCGGTATAGTCGTAGGCGGCATCCACCGGCAGCTCGAGCTGGTGATAGAAGGCGCGCTTGCCGATGCGCAGCGCGATGTCGAGCTTGCCGGCCAGGGTCGCGGCCAGGGCCTCGCCCTCGGCCTGCAGGCGATCGGCGGGGACGGCGCGGTTGATCAGCCCCAGCTCGGCGGCGCGGGTGCAGTCGATCATCGCGCCGGTGGTCAGCATCTCGAAGGCCTGCTTGCGCGGCACGTTGCGGCTGAGCGCGACCATCGGCGTCGAACAGAACAACCCGATGTTCACCCCGTTGACGCCAAAGCGCGTGCCCTCCGCGGCAATCGCCATGTCGCAGCTGGCGACCAGCTGGCAACCGGCGGCGGTGGCAATGCCATGGGGCAGGGCGATCACCGGCTGCGGCAGGTCGCGGATCGCCGTCATCACCCGGGCACAACGGGCGAAGAGATCGGCAAAGGCGGCAGCCCCGCCGTCCTCGGCCTGGCGCGCGGCCTGCATCTCTTTCAGGTCATGCCCGGCGCAGAAGGCCCGGCCCGCCCCCGACAGCAGCACCACGCGGATGCCGCGATCCCCGGCCAGCGCCCCGAGCGCTTCGTCCAGGGCCTCCAGCATCGCATCGCTCAGCGCATTCAGCCGCTCGGGCGCGTTCAGCACCAGCTGGGCCACGGGCCCGGTGTCGTGACGTTCCAGAATTGCCATCTTGTGTCCTCCTTCTCCCTGGCGAACTCTAGGCGCGAGGAGAACGGGAGGAAACATGCCAATTGCGATGGATGCCGAAGCGCTGAGCCGCTTCCTGGAGGAGGCCTTTCCGCAGGTCGCGGGGGACTACGTCATCGAGGAGGTCGCCGAGATGGCCCTGAAGGTCCGCCTGGCGGTGGCCGAGCGCCACCTCAGGCCGGGCGGCACGGTCTCGGGGCCGGCGATGTTCGCCCTGGCCGACGTGGCGGTCTACCTGGCAGTGCTGGCGATGGTCGGGCCGAAGGCCCTGGCGGTGACCACCAACTGCTCGCTCGACTTCATGCGCAAACCCGCTGCCGGGCAGGACCTGGTGGCTGAGGCGAAGCTGCTGAAGCTGGGGCGGGTGCTGGCGGTCGGCGACGTTCTGATCCTGCCGGCGGACGGCGGAGCCCCCGTCGCCCGGGCCACGCTGACCTATTCGCTGCCCCCGGCGCGATGAAATTGTTGGGGTATTTTGATACCTATTTTGCAAGAAGCTGATTTCGTTTATGTTTTCACTCTGCGTGGCGCTTGACTGGCCGGTGGGCGGCTGTATAAACCGCCCATCACTTCGCCCGCGGGTCCTTTCGGCTTCGCGGGCTGCCAATTTCCAAAGGGCACCCCCATGAAAACCTTCTCTGCGACTCCCGCAGACATCGAGAAGAAGTGGATCATCATCGACGCCGAAGGCGTGGTGCTGGGCCGTCTCGCCTCGATCGTCGCCATGCGCCTGCGTGGCAAGCACAAGCCGTCCTTCACTCCTCACATGGACATGGGCGACAACGTCATCGTGATCAACGCCGACAAGATCCAGCTGACCGGCAAGAAGCGCGCTGACAAGCGGTTCTACTGGCACACCGGCTTCCCGGGCGGCATCAAGGACCGGACCTACGGCCAGATCCTCGAAGGCAAGTACCCCGAGCGCGTCGTGACCCTGGCGGTCAAGCGCATGCTGCCGGGCAACCGCCTGTCCCGCCAGCAGATGACCAACCTGCGCGTCTATGCCGGCTCCGAGCACCCGCACGACGCCCAGGCGCCGGAAGTGCTGGACGTCAAGTCCATGAACTCCAAGAACACCCGGAGCTGATAAATGGCTGATCAAGTGAATTCCCTGGAAGACCTGAAAGACGCCGTTTCCGCCGAGGCCGTGGCCGTCGAGTTCGACGCCCCCCGCGAGCCCGTCCGTGACGAGCTGGGCCGCTCCTATGCGACCGGCAAGCGGAAGGACGCCGTTGCCCGCGTCTGGATCAAGCCGGGCTCCGGCAAGGTCACCGTGAACGGCAAGGAGATGGACAAGTACTTTGCCCGTCCCGTTCTGCAGATGATCCTGCGTCAGCCCTTCACCGTTGCCGGTGTGGAAGGCGAGTTCGACGTCTACGCCACCGTCAAGGGCGGCGGTCTGTCCGGTCAGGCCGGTGCCGTGAAGCACGGTGTCTCCAAGGCGCTGCAACTCTACGATCCCTCGCTGCGCGCCGCGCTGAAAGCCGCTGGCTTCCTGACCCGCGACAGCCGTGTGGTCGAGCGTAAGAAGTACGGTAAGGCCAAGGCCCGCCGCAGCTTCCAGTTCTCCAAGCGCTGATTTCCAGAGCTTGCGATTTGCGAAAGGCCGCCCCTCGGGGCGGCCTTTCTGCTTTCTGCTTTCTGGCGCCGGGTTGGGGCAGGGTCAGGTTCGGGCGCCTTGACAGGATATCGCGCAGGGATGCGGGCGCCACGTCCAAGGGTCGTCGGTTCAGGCCGGCAGAGCGCGGACGTGGCTGAGACCCTTGGACGTGGTCCGTTACGGTGGGTCATCGGTCACGTGAGGCCAGGCTGTGGCCGGGACCGCAAGAACTCGGACGTGGCCGAGGCCCTTGGACGTGGTCCGCTAGGGTGGGTCATCGGTCACGTGAGGCCAGGCTGTGGGCGGGACGGCATGAGCTCGGACGTGGACCGAAGCCCTTGGACGTGGTCCGCTACGGAGGGTCATCGGCCACGTGAGGCCAGGCTGTGGCCGGGTACGGCAGGCGGACGAGCTGCGGGATCGCGTGCCTTCTCGGGCTGCCCGGCCCTGTCGCCATAAGGGAGACGTGAAGGCGCGATGCCGTGCCGATACAGGCCGCCGGAGGGGAGGCCGGTCGAGCCGCCGTTGGGGATGCTGCGCCCCGTTGTGGGCGGGCCACATTGGCAGGGCGCGGGGTATCCGGCGGCGGCTGGCGGCAGAGGCCGGGTAGCGCTGGCCGGGCCCGGTCCGATTGCGGGGGCCGCGCAAGAGGCGGCGACAAGTTCCCTGCGCCCGATCCATGGCCCGCCCGTGGTACTTGCTCAAGCCCGTCGGCGCTGTTCGATCCGCCGGTCCTTGCCCTCGGTCAGCCAGGCTTCCTCGGCGTAGGAGGCGCGGTTCTCGCCGATCCGAAACTGGCCGATCCGGGTCGCCAGCCCTTCTGCGGTCTCCGACAGCATCGCATTCGCGGTCAGGGTCTCTTCGAAGATCGCGGCATTGCGTTGCGTGAAGGACTCAAGCTCCTTGATGGCGGCATTGACCTCGTGCAGTCCGCGCGACTGGTCGGCGGTGGCATCGGCGACGGCCTGCATCCTTTCGGCGGTGCGCTCCACGGCCTCGCGGATTGACCCGAGCGCGGTGCCCGTGCTCTTGACCAGCGACACGCCGCGTCCGACGTGACCGGCCGAACTGTTGATCAACGAGTCGATCTCCTTCGCCGCCTCTGAACTGCGCTGCGCCAGGGCCCGCACCTCGTTGGCGACGACGGCGAAACCACGTCCGGCGGTGCCCGCCCGCGCCGCCTCGACCCCCGCGTTGAGGGCCAGAAGATTGGTCTGGAAGGCGATGTCGTCGATGACGGTGATGATCTTGCGGATCTCGGCCGAGGACCCTTCGATCTGGTCCATGGCCGACACGGTCCGTGTCATCACCTCGCTGCCCGAGACGGCCTCGCCACGGGTTTCCTCGGTCGCGGTACGCGCCGCGCCGGTGTCCGAGGCGATCTCTCCGATCAGGGTGGTGAGTTGCTGCAGGGTGCAGGCGGCCTCGGAAAGGGTGGTGACCTGCTTTTCGGTACGCCGGCCAAGATCCTCGGCGGCATCGTTGATCTCGCGCGACTGGACGCGGATCGAGACAACCTCGGCCTGGACGGCGGCGAAGGCCTCTTCCAGGCGGGCGACGCCGATATTGAAGCTTTGCGACAGGTCGGCAAAGGCGGCGGGCAGGGGGCGGTCGATGCGGGTGGTCAGATCGCCCTGGGCCAGGCAGGAAAGCTTCTGCTGCAGATGCGCGATCACCTCTTCGACCTCGCGGGCATGCTGTTCCTGGTTTGCGGCATTGCTCGCCTCGGCGGCGCGGGCCGCACCGGCATTGGCGCGGGCCTCGGCCAGCGCCGTTTCGGCGGCCTTCTGGGCCCGGCTGGCGGCGTCATGCGCCTCTTCGGCGCGCCGGGTGGCCTCTTGCGCCTCTTCCTTCTGGCGCCTCGCCTCGCGCAGGGCCTGCTGTGCCTCGCTCATCGTCGCCTCGAGCTTTTCGGCCCGCCGTTCCGAGAAATAGGTCTGCAGCAAGCGGAAATGCACGATGATCATCAGGTTGCAGCCCGCCAGCACCACGGTCGCCGCGTGAAAGATGACGCGCCAGAGGTTGAAGCCCAGATCGGCCGTCAGGAAGGCCAGCGCCGGGGCGGTGAAGGTCAGCACGAGGTGATGCGCAGCCACGACCCCCCCGGACCAGAGCAGCGCCGGGCGCGAGCTGAGCGTGGCGATGGCGGTCAGGGCGACGAAATACAGCATGTGGCTGTCGGGCTGCATCGGGTGGCCCATCATCGCGGCATTGAACAGGATGCACTGCCCGGTCAGCGCGAGCGAAACGACGATCCGCGCCGTCTTCCCGGTCATGCGGAGGGTCGCAGAGGCGATCATGGCCAGCAGAATCGACGCCAGGGTGGTGGGCAGGAAGGTGCCATTGCCGACCAGCAGGCCGGCGGCGGCGACCGCCGGTACGCAGGCCAGGCAGGAGAAGGCCACAAGCCTCTGCGCCATGGCGCGGGCCTTGGTGAACCGCGGGCCCAGCGTGGCTTCGTTGATGACCGGCGCGTCCCGGTGTCCGGTTGAGACAGTCACGTATCTACACCCCCGACCTCGTATCTCCCGGGGTGTCGCAGATTCGCCTTTGCCGCAGGTTAACGCCGCCTCTAGCGATCTTCCTCGATCAGCCCGAGCCCGCGCAGGTAGACCCCGATACCGCTTTCCAGCAGGTCTTCGGGGGGAAAGGGGCTCTGCCGTCCGGGAGAGTTGCGGGCGAACAGCTCGACCACGCCGTGGCTCAGGGCCCAGATATGGGCCGAGAACATCGAGGCGGGAGGGCGCTTTTCGGGCGGGATGTGCTGCGAAAGGTCATGGGCCGCGCGTTCCAGCACATCCCAGGCGCGCCGCGCCTCGCTGGCCAGCTCGGGTGTGCGATTGACCGAGATGCCGCTTTCGAACATCGCGATGTAATGGCCGGGATACTTGCGGGCGAAGGCCAGGTAGGCGCGCCCCGTGGCCTCGAAGGCCGCCAGCGCCGAGGGCTGCCCCTTGCGATAGGCGTAGTCGATGACATCGGCGAAGATCTCGTAGCCCTGCCGCGCCGCCTCGGCGATCAGGTCCTCGCGGCCCTCGAAGTGCCGGTAGACGGCGGCAGGGGTCACGCCGGCCTGCTTGGCGGCCTCGGAGAGCGTGAACCCGGTCGGTCCGCGCGCCTCGATCAGCTGCAGCGCGGCCTCGACCAGCGCCTGGCGCAGGTTCCCGTGGTGGTAGCCACGTTTCTTAGACATCCCAGATCTCCGGCCCGCCCCCGATCCCGGGATCGAGCGGGCCGAGCGCGGCCTCGTCCTTGCCGGAATAGGGCAGGGCGTGCAGCACCTGCCGGATCGCCTCGAGCCGGGCGCGCCGCTTGTCGTCCGAGCGGATCACCGTCCAGGGGGCAGCATCGGTATGGCTGTAGGCCAGCGTCTCGGCGATGGCGCCGGTATAGGCATCCCAGCGGGACAGGCCCTTCACGTCGATGCTGCTCAGCTTCCACTGTTTCAGCGGATCGCTTTCGCGCGCCAGGAAGCGGCGCAGCTGCTCGGCCCGCCCGAGGTTGAGCCAGAACTTGAACAGGTAGATGCCGTCCTCGACCAGCATTTTCTCGAAGGCGGGAACCTGGGCGAAGAAGGTCTCGCGCTGTGCCGGGGTACAGAAGCCGAAGACATGTTCGACGACGCCGCGATTGTACCAGGAGCGGTCGAAGAAGGCGATTTCGCCGGCGCCGGGCAGATGGGCGACATAGCGCTGGAAGTACCACTGGCCGCGTTCGGTATCCGAGGGGGCGGGCAGGGCGACGACACGGGCGCCGCGCGGGTTCAGGTTCTCGCGGAAGCGCTGGATGGTGCCGCCCTTGCCCGCCGCATCGCGTCCCTCGAAGAGACAGGCGACACGGGCGCCGCTGTCCTTCACCCAGGCCTGCATCTTGACCAGTTCGACCTGGAGGTCGGCGTAGGCGCGGTCATAGTCCTTGCCGCCCATGCGCTCCCGGTAGGGGTAGCTTTCGGACAGCACGTCATCCTTGTCGGCGTGGCGGATCGCCTCGCGCAGCGCCTCGGGGGCTTCGGTCTGGTAGAAGGCGCTGATCGCCCCGTCGAAGGGAAGGTCCATCGGAGTTGTCCTTTTCTACCTATATGGCGGGGGCGGTCGCCGCGTGCAACGTGTCGCGCGACCGGAGGGGCGCGGGGGTCAGACCCCGGTCGGCTGCGCGGCTGGCCCGGGGGAGACCGGCACGGCGGCCCCGGGCGGGGCAGCGGCGATCAGGCCACCCCGGCGCGCGGCGCGCTGGATTGCCTCGATAC
>NZ_AFPM01000059.1 GCF_000220565.1 Oceanicola sp. S124
GGCGATGAGGGCCTGCTGGACGGTGTGCTGGGTGACGAAGGCCTGCTCGGCGGTGTGCTGGGTGGCGATGAGGGCCTGCTGGACGGCGTGTTGGGTGACGAAGGTCTGCTCGGTGGAGTGCTGGGCGGCGATGAGGGCCTGCTGGACGGTGTGCTGGGCCGAGGGGGCACGGTCGACGACCTGCTGGCGAGCCTCGGTGCCGAGGACGGCATCCTGGATCCGGTGCTCGCCGATGGCGGCGTGCTGGGCGAGGTGACCGGCAATTCGGGCATGCTCGGCGAGGTCACCGGCTCGGACGGGCTGGTTGGCGATGTGGCCTCCGATGGCGGTCTGCTGGGCGACGTGACCGGCAATCAGGGTTTGCTGGGTGAGGTGGTCGGCGCCGGCCTGCTCGATGATGGTTCCGCCGGGACGGGTCTTCTCGATGACCTGCTGGGCGGGGGCGAGGTGTGATCGTGTCCCGCGATCATGCCGACGGGGTGGACCTCAGATTGCGCGAGGTCTTCCGACGGTCGCGGGCAGAGTTGCTGCTGCCCGCGTCCCTGGCTTCGATCGTGGTGCTTCTTTCGCGGTTGCGGTCGTAGTGTGACGAGTGCTCAGGGCGCAGGGCCCTGAGGAGGTAACTGAATTGAGGTAGCGTTTCCGTCATGGGCAGGACGGGCGCGTGCAGTGTCCAGGTGCCACCCCCGAAGCGCACCTGGGTAGACCTGACCCTTCGTTCCTGGGTCGGGTCGAAAGACGGGAACACCTTTCGCACCGGTGAACCCGATCGGAGCGGGCCGCGATTAGCCAACAAACCACCCTTCGCGGCCTGCTCCTTTTCCCTGGCTGGATGTCGTCCCGAATACCGATGTCCGAGCCTTTCGCGAAGGGCGCCACGCCGGGATCCGGCTGTCAGGCGTCCTTCGCGTTCCATGACTTTCGACAATTATGAGGTGCCCAGGTTCTTCGGCGGCTCTTTCCCGTCAGGTCAGGTCAGCGGGCGGGGCTTGGGGCTGCGGCTGCTGGCCAGCAGCACGACGAGGATCACGCAGGCCCCCGCCAGCAGATGCCAGCTGGGGCGTTCCGCGAAGAACAGCCAGCCGGCGGAGATGGCGAAGACGATCGACGAATAGGAGAAGGGCGCCAGCCGCGAGGCCTCGGCGGCGCGATAGGCCCGCAGGAAGCAATACTGCCCGGCCTGTGCCAGGACGCCGATGCCCAGAAGCGCGGGCCAGTGCGCGGTCTGGACGGGCTGCCAGGCCAGCGCGGCGGGCAGGGCGGTCAGCAGGGTCAGCCCGGCGGTGTAGAAGAGCATCATCACGGTCGGGGACTCGCTGCGCAGGGCGCGGGTCTGCACCGTGGCCATGGCGCCGAGGCCCAGAGACAGGGTTACCGCGATCAGCCCGGCCAGGGGCAGGGCGGTGCCGCCCGCTCCGGCGAGGTCGGGGCCGACGGCAAGGGCCACCCCGGCAAGGATCCCCGCCGCCGCGATCCAGCGGGCACGGGGCACCTGCTCTCCCAGCAGGGCGATGGCCAGCAGCATGGTGACCACCGGGCGCAGGTACGAGACCGCGTTGACCATCGCCAGGGGCAGTGCGCCGAGGGCGACGAAATTGGCCGTCAGCGCGCCGGCGTTGCACATCACCCGGAAGCCGTTGCGCAGCGGGTCCTGCATGGCGCGCAGCCGGGCGCGGTCGCGCCAGACCAGCGGCAGGATCAGCAGCAGGCCAAGCAGCGAGCGCAGGAAGACCAGCTGCACCGCCGGGTAGTCGGCCCCCATCTTCTTCACCAGAACCGTCATCCCGGTGACAAGTGTCATGTCGCTCAGCAGCCAGGCGACCCCGACCGCCGTTGCGCCCGCGCGGGCCACCTCAGGCGCCGGCGGGCTGGACCAGGTTGGCCAGCAGGCGGAAGGCCCCCGGCACCAGCCGGTCCAGCTGGTGATGCAGCACCAGCCCCGTGTGGGTATGGCGTCCCTTGCCGATGCGCCCGCTGACCAGGCTGCCCAGAAGCGGCGCCTCGCCCGCGTCGGACATCGACAGCAGGGGCTGGTAGCAGGGGGCCCAATCGGCGGCGAAGTAGAGCCCGCGTTCCTTGTCCCAGCCGTCCCAGTCCGCGGGGGTGATCCGGTTGGGGGTGGTCAGCAGCGGGCTTTCGGGCTCCAGCACGGTGACCTCGGCCCGGGGATCGGTGACGCGCCAGCGCAGCGAGGGCGTGCCGATCCGCATCGGTTGCGGCGGGGTCTCGTCGGCCTGCCAGCCCTGGTCGGGGCGCTGGTAGAGCGTCACCAGGTGGCCGCCGGCCTCGACAAAGCGGTGCAGGCGGGCCGTGGCGGCGCGCAGGTCGGCACGGTTGCCGAAGGCGACGACGCCGACCAGCACGGTGGTAAAGGCCGAAAAGTCCTCGTCCGCCGGGATGTCCTCCATCAGCACCACGTCCGCGCCGAGGCGTTGCAGCCAGCTGCCGACGCTGTCACCGCTGCCGATATAGGCGATGCGGGCGCCTTCGGGCAGTGCGAGGTCGAGGCTCAGCACGTCGATCCGGGCCGGGGTGTGCAGCAGGAAGGCGCCGGTGTGGGCATAGGCTCCGCCGCTCTCCGAGAAGGCGGGCGCGCCCTCGATGCGCGGGGTGAAGCTGGCCAGCCCGGGGGTGTCAGCCTCGGGGATGAGCGAGAGCTGGCGGCCCTGTTGGGACAGGCTCCAGCCTGCTGGGGCGTCGATGCTCAGCGCGGTCTCGATGGACAGGGTTGCGCTCAGCGGCCCTGCAGCGCCGAGACGGCGCACGAAGGCGGCGGGACGCGCGGCGACGAGATGGGCCGGCACGATCTGCGGCGCGGGCTCGATGTCGCGCAGCACCGAGACCGGGCGTCCGGCGATCACCGCCGAAATCGACAGATGCGCGCCATTGCCGCCGAGCGCGTCGAAGCCCTCGGTGAAGGGCGAGGGCAGGGCGAGGTCGGCAGGCAGCGGCAGGGCGATTTCGGTCAGGCCCTCCGAGAGGGCGCTGCCGGCCTCGGGGCAGCCGGGCAGCCGGGCACTGACCGAGACCTCCTCGGCCCGCATCGGCACCGTCTGGTGCAGGCTGATCCGGGCCGTTTCGCCAGGCGAGAGGCGGGCCGGGCGGATCGTGGCGACAGGCGTCAGCGATGCCGCTTCGGCCAGGGCATGGGCCAGCTCGCGCTGCTTGCGCTCCAGCCGGTGGCCGTGGGCGGTGGCAAAGTCGGGCGCGGCGGCGGTACGGGCGGCCGCAAGGGCGCTGTCGGCGCGGGCAAGGGCGGGCAGCAGGGCGACGCGGTCGGGGAAGGCGGCGCGGGCGGCCTCGATCGCCTCGGCGGCATCGCGCAGCGGGGCGGCGGCAGGTCCGGAAAGCTCTGCCAGCTCGGAGAGGGTCGCGGGGACGCCTTCGGCCAGGCGGCGCTCGGTCCCGCCGTTGGTCAGGTGCAGCTGCCAGGTACGCTGCGGGCTGTCGGACCAGTGGCCCATCCCCTGCGAGGCATGGCGGCGGCGCGACCACTGGCCGATCTCCTCGTAGGAGACGCCGCGGGCGGGCTCCATGGCATCGGCCTCGATCTGCAGGGTCGCCGGGGGCGGAGGCAGGGTGTCGTCATAGGTGCCGCCGCCGCCGCCCCATGCGGGCAGGTAGGGATGGCTGACCTGCCAGGGGGCCAGGTTGCTGCCGCGCAGGGCGGCGGGATCGGCGGCCAGTGCGACGGCAGCCAGCGCGGCGCGGGTCATGGCGCGGTGATGGCCGTGCTGGCCCGGCACATCGAGGAAGGTGGGCAGGATCACGTCGGGCCGATAGCGGCGATAGGCCAGCGCCAGGCGCTCGGTGATCAGCGCCTCGCCCCAGCGGGAGAAGGTGTCGTCGCCGTCCTTGGAGAAGCCGAAGTCATGCACCGGGTCGGCGGGGCCGAAGCCCAGCCAGGCGACATCGCAGTCCAGCACCCGCGCAGCCTCTTCCATCTCGCGTGAGCGAAGCACGCCCAGCAGGGCGCCGCGTTCCGGGCCGAGGGCGTTCTGGCCGCCCTCGCCACGGGTCGAGCAGGCGATGACCACGCGATGGCCAAGGCCGAAGCGCAGCCAGGCCATCAGCCCGCTATGCTCATCGTCGGGATGGGCGCCGGTGTTCATGACGGTCAGGCAGCCCGCGAGTTGCGACAGGGCGGTGTCGAGGCGCAGCAGCGCCGGCTGTGCCTCGCGCGCGGCGAGGCGGTCTTGGATCGTCATCTCTGTCTCCTGTCAGTCGGGCATCGGGGCCAGGCCGTCCTCGGCCCGGTCCAGCCGGGGCGTTATCGCGTTGAAGAAGGGCAGGGCGGCGGCACCGAGGGCGGCCGAGGCCTGCCCGGTCTGGCCGCGCTGGACCCGTGGCAGCCTCTCGCCGGTGCGGTTCGCGACGGTCGAGGGAATCGCCAGCCTCTCGACCAGCGCATCGAGCACGGCGCCGGGCAGCTTGCCGCCGATGATGACGGTCTGCGGGTCGAAGATGTTCTCGAGGATGCCGATCATCGCCGAGAGATAGGGCGCGGCCGTGGACAGCCAGGCATCCAGCACCGGGCTGCCGTCACGGTGATGTCGGCGGAGGTCCTCAAGCGAGGCGGGCTGACCGGCGGCTTCCAGCATCTCGCGCAGGCTGTACAGCGATGCGAAGCGTTCCAGCGGTGCGGGGCCGGCCGATCCGGGTGCGGCATCGACGGGCGCGACGATGATATGGCCGATCTCTCCGGCATTGCCGAAGGCGCCGCGCAGGGGCTGGTCATCGACGATCGCGCCAAGGCCGGTGCCGGCGCCGAAGTAAATCTGGCAGAAATGCGAGACGTTCTGCCCCTTGCCGAACAGCAACTCTCCGACGGCGGCGGCATTGGCGTCATTGTCGACATAGACCGGCACGCCGCAGCGCTGCGCCAGGTCCTGGGCGACAGAGGTCTCGGTCCAGCCGTGCAGGGTGGTGGGTCCGACCCCGGACATGCCCTCGATGCCGAAGGGGCCGGGCATGACGACGCCGATCCCCATCAGCTGGCCGGGGTAGTCGGCGCGCAGCCGCGCCACGCTCTCGGCCACCATCGACAGGACGGGGCCGGGGGCCATGTCTGGCAATGGCACGTGTTCCTCGTGGCGCAGGTTGCCGCCGATATCCAGCACGGTGACGGTCAGTTCGCTGACTGCGATCTCGAAACCCAGGGTGATCGCCCCGTCGGGGTTCAGCGCATACTGGATCGGCGGCAGGCCGCGCCCGCTGCGCAGGCGCCCGAGGTCGCGCAGCAGCCCCTCGGCCATCAGATCCTCGATGATATTGCCGACCGCCTGGGTCGAGATCTGCGCCAGGTCGGCCATGGCCTTGCGTCCCATCGGCCCGTTGCGGCGCAGCAACTCAAGCAGGACGCGGCGGTTGTGATTGCGGTTGCGCCCGGGATTCTTGCCCATGGCGACGCTGACCGGAGTGCGGGCCTTCGAGGCGTCTGTCTTGCTGGGAGGGGGCACTGTTCTGTCCTTCTTGCTGCCGGAGACCCGATTACGGCGGGTGCCCGACGTCCTGTCAACGCTGGCACGGCGGAATGAATAACTCAAGTGACTTAATTTAGTTGACAGGTCGGGCCGTGATGCTCCAGCCTGCGGGAAGCCGGGGGGGCAGCTTCACGGCGCAGGGCGCGGCAGGCGGCTTCGGCCGGATTGGACAAGCGCGGAAAAAGGGCGGCCGGGCGCCGTCACCAACGGAGGTAAACATGAAATCATCCCTGATCAGGGCCGGCCTGCTCGCCGGCGTCGCGATGTTCGGTGCCAATGCAGCTGCGGCTGATGTCGAGATCGAGTATTGGCAGTACATCTACGAGACCCGCGTCAATGCGATGGACCAGCTCATCGAGAAGTTCGAAGAGCAGAATCCGGGCATCACCGTGAAGCAGGTCACATTCCCCTATGCCGACTACCAGACCCGCGTGATCGCGGCGAACATGGCGGGCAAGGGCCCCGACGTGCTGCAACTCTTCTATGGCTGGACGGACAACTTCGTGAACGGTGGCGTGCTGCAGCCGCTGCCCAAGGACGCCTTCCCGGACGAGATGATCGAGACCGAGTTCTTCCCGATCGTCGGCGCCATGAAGCGCGGTGACGACTACTACGGCCTGCCGACCGCCGTGCGCTCGCTGGCGCTGTTCTACAACAAGGCGCTGTTCGAGAAGGCCGGGATCGAAAATCCGCCGGCCACGCTGGACGAGCTGGTCGAGACCGCCAAGGCGCTGACCGAGACCGATGCGGGCGGCAACTACACCACCGTCGGCATGACCGTCGAGATGGGGGGGCAGGACCACCAGTGGTGGCGCGAAGTTCTGGTGCGCCAGTTCGGCGGTGCGCCCTACAGCGACGATTACTCGGAAGTGACCTATGACGACGCGGCGGGCATCGCCGCCACCAAGTGGTACACCGAGCTGACCACCGAGCATAAGGTCGGTGCCACCGGCTTCATGGACGAGGGCCAGGCGGCCTTCCGCGCCGGTCGTGCCGGGATGACCATCGACGGCACCTTCCGCCTCGGATCGTTCTCGACCATCGAGGACTTCGAATGGGGTGTCGCCGAGCTGCCGGCCAATGCCGACGGGTTGCGCTCGAACTATGCGTCCTACTTCGCCAACGGCCTGGGGGCCGGTGCAGAGGGCGAAGAGCTGGAAGCGGCAGAGAAGTTCCTGACCTACCTGACCTCGCCCGAGGCGATGCAGCTCTGGCTGGAAGTGGTGGGCGAGCTGCCCGCACGTCCCGAGGCCGCGCTGACCGAGGCGAACCTGGCGGATCCGGTCTACGGTCCCTTCCTGGCCGGTCTGGAATACGCCCATACCACGACCTTCTTCGACGAGCAGGCGCAGCGTCAGGTGACCATGGACATGGCCAACCGGGTGTTCCTGCAGGGTCAGTCGGTCGAGGACTCGGTTGCCGAGGCCGCGGCGGATGAACAGGCGATCCTGGATCGCTTCCAGTAAGGTCCGGAAAGCGGAGGGCGGAGCCAGATGGCGTTCGACGATACAACACGAGCGGCCAGGGCGCCGCGCCTCAGCATGCGGACACGCCGCGCACTCTGGGTATGGGCCTTCCTGGCCCTGCCCGTCCTCTTCTACGGGGTCATCCGGTTCTATCCGACCCTCGACGCCTTCCGGCTGTCGCTGACCAACTGGAACCTGATGTCGCCGCCGAAATTCATCGGCCTGCAGAACTACCGCGAGATGTTCGCCTCGCCGGACTTCTGGCAGGTGTTCCGCAACACCTTCGCCTACCTGGTCATCGGCACGCCGATCAGCCTCGTGCTGTCCTTCACGGTGGCCTACTTCCTTGATCGCATCCGCTTCGGCCATGCCTTCCTGCGGGCGCTCTACTTCCTGCCCTACATCACCACCGCCTCGGCGATGGCCTGGGTCTGGCGCTGGTTCTACCAGCCCGCGCCGACGGGGGTGATCAACTCGGTGCTCGGCGCGCTCGGCATCGGCGGCATGGAGTTCCTGCGCTCGACGACCTGGGCACTGCCCTCGATCATGGTGACGGCGATCTGGGCGGGCCTTGGCTTCCAGGTGATCATCTTCATGGCCGGGCTGCGCTCGATCCCGCAGACCTACTACGAGGCGGCGCGGATCGACGGGGTGGGGGATTGGGCCATCCTGCGCAAGATCACCCTGCCGCTGCTGAAGCCGACCACGGTCTTTCTCGTGGTCTTCTCTTCCATCGGCTTCCTGCGCATCTTCGACCAGGTCTACAACATGACCACCAACGACCCCGGCGGCCCCCTGGGCACGACCAAGCCGCTGGTGCTGATGATCTACCAGACCGCATTCAATTCCTACCAGATGGGCGCGGCCGCGGCGCAGACCGTGGTGCTGTTCACCATCCTGCTGCTGATCTCGCTGCTGCAGCTCTGGATCCTGAGGACCCGCTGATGGCTGCCGCTGACACCACCACCCCGACCACCGGCCTTCCGATGCCGAGGATCCGCCCGGCGCGCATCCTGCTCTGGACCGTCCTGTTCATCGGCGGCATGCTGATGATCACGCCGATCCTGTTCATGTTCTCGACCTCGCTGAAGACCGCGGGGCAGATCTACGACCTGCGCCTGATCCCGGCCGAGCCGACCTTCGCCAACTACATCAAGGTGCTTTCGGAAGGCGAGTTCTTCCGCTGGTTCCTCAACTCCAGCCTGGTGGCGATCTGCGTCACCCTGTCGAACTGCTTCTTCGACAGCCTCGTGGGCTATACCCTGGCCAAGTTCCGCTTCCGCGGCCGCCAGTTCGTCTTCATCGCGATCCTCTCGACCCTGATGATCCCGACCGAGATGCTGGTGATCCCCTGGTATCTCATGGCGGCCGACTTCGGCTGGCTGGACACCTACTGGGGCATCATGTTCCCCGGCATGATGACCGCCTTCGGCACCTTCCTGATGAAGCAGTTCTTCGAGACCGTGCCCGATGACTTCATCGAGGCGGCGCGCATCGACGGGCTGAACGAATTCACCATCTGGTGGCGCATCGCGATGCCGCTGGTGACCCCGGCGCTTTCGGCACTGGCGATCTTCACCTTCCTTGGCAACTGGACGGCCTTCTTCTGGCCGCTGATCTCGATCACCTCCAGCGAGCTCTACACCCTGCCCGTGGGCCTGACCTCCTTCGCGGTCGAGCAGTCGATCCAGTGGGAGATGATCATGACCGGCGCCGCGCTGGCGACGATCCCGACCCTGATCGTCTTCCTGCTGCTGCAACGCTACATCGTCCGCGGCGTCATGCTGGCGGGCCTGAAAGGATGACCGGCATGACGACCGATCCCTCCCGCTCCGACACCTCGGTCTTTCCCGATCCGGTCTACAAGGAGACGGTGCTGGCGCCGCTCTTCGATCACGCCAAGGACGACCACGCCGAAGGGTTCCGCCGCATCGACCGGGCGCACCTGGTGATGCTGGAACGCACCGGCATCCTGCCCCGGGACGTGGCCGGACAGATCGCCCGCGCGCTGGTCGAGATCGACGCCGGGATCGACCCCGAGGGGCTGGTCTACACCGGCGAGGTCGAGGACTACTTCTTCCTCCGCGAGGCCGAGCTGAAGACGCGCGTCGGGCCCGATACCGGCGGGCGGCTGCATACCGCGCGCTCGCGCAACGACATCGACCACACGCTGTTCAAGATGGCCCTCAAGGGGCGCATCGACGCCCTGCTGGGCGAGGGGCGGGCGCTGCTGGCGGCGCTGACCGACACGGCCGAGCGTGAGGCGGAAACGCTGATCGTCGCCTATACCCACGGCCAGCCGGCCCAGCCGACCACCTTCGGCCACTACCTCGGCGCGGCGATCGAGGTGCTGATCCGCGACCTCGAACGGCTTGAGGCGGCGCGCGAGGCCTGCGACCTCTGTTCCATGGGGGCGGCGGCGATCACCACCTCGGGCTTCCCGCTGGACCGCGCGCTGGTGGCCGACCTGCTGGGTTTCGCGGCGCCGCAGCGCAACTCCTACTCCTGCATCGCGGCGGTGGATTACACCACGGCGACCTACGGCGCGGTCGAACTGCTGTTCCTCCACCTCGGGCGGCTGGTGCAGGACCTGCAGGTCTGGTCCAGCTTCGAGGTGGCGCAGATCTACGTGCCCAATGCCTTCGTGCAGATCTCCTCGATCATGCCGCAGAAGCGCAACCCGGTGCCGATCGAGCACATGCGTCACCTCGCCTCGCAAGCCGTCGGCAAGGCGCGCATGATGAAGGACATCATGCACAACACACCCTTCACCGACATGAACGACAGCGAGGGCGAGAGCCAGTCCGCGGGCTACGGCGCCTTCGAGACCGGCAGCCGGGTGCTGCGCCTGCTGGCCGCCCTGGTGCCCAGCCTCGCGATCAACGGCGACCGGGTCGCGGCCAATATCGACCGCGCCTGCATCACCATCACCGAGCTGGCCGACACCCTCGTGCGGCGCGAGGGCCTGTCCTTCCGCCAGGCGCATGAGATCGCCGCCGACACCGCCCGCGCGGTGGTCGCGGCAGGCACCAGCCTGGCCGAGGGCGGTTTCGAGCCTTTCTCGCAGGCTTTCCAGTCCCATGCCGGGCGCGCCAGCGCGCTCGATGCCCAGACCTTCCGCGAGATCGTCTCGCCGGAATATTTCGTCGCCGTGCGCGACCGGTTCGGCGGGCCGGCCCCCGCCGCCATGGCCGAGGCCCTCGCCAGCTACCGCGAGGCGCTCTCGGGTTTCACCGCACGGGCCGAGGCGCTTCAGGCGCAGGACACCCGCGCCGCCGCTGCGCTTGAGGCGGCATTCAACGATCTGACGGAGGCGCGCTGATGGCGACGATTCAGCTCAACAAGCTCACCAAGGCTTACGGCAAGGCAGAGGTGATCCACGGCATCGACCTCGACATTCCCGACGGCGAATTCGTCGTCTTCGTCGGCCCCTCGGGCTGCGGCAAGTCGACGACGCTGCGGATGATCGCCGGGCTGGAAGAGGTCTCGGGCGGGGATATCACCATCGGCGGGCGCCGGGTGAACGAGGTCGACCCCAAGCAGCGCGACATCGCCATGGTGTTCCAGAACTACGCCATCTACCCGCACATGAGCGTGCGCCAGAACATCGCCTTCGGCCTCTACACCTCGAAGCTGCCGAAAGAGGAGAAGGCCAGTCGCGTCGAGGCCGCCGCCGAGACCCTCGGCCTGACCGCGCTGCTGGAGCGCCGGCCCTCGGCCCTGTCCGGCGGGCAGCGCCAGCGCGTTGCCATCGGCCGCGCCATGGTGCGCAACCCCGCCGCCTTCCTCTTCGACGAGCCGCTGTCGAACCTCGACGCGCAGCTGCGCGCCCAGATGCGGATCGAGATCAAGGCCCTGCACCAGCGCCTCGGCACCACCATCGCCTATGTGACCCACGACCAGGTCGAGGCGATGACCATGGCCGACCGCATCGTGGTGATGCGCGACGGTCATATCCTGCAGGCCGCCCCGCCGATGGAGATCTACGACAATCCCGTCGACATCTTCACCGCGCGCTTCATCGGCACCCCCTCGATGAACGTCTTCCCCGCGCAGCAGTCCGGCGGCGTGGTGACGCTTGCCGAGGCGGCGCCCACGGTCATGGCCGGCGTACGGCCGCAGGATCTGAAGGTGGCAGAGCCGGGCATCGCCCCGGCGGTGGCGCTGGAAGGGCTGGTGACGGTGACAGAGCCCCTGGGCCACGAGACCCTGGTGCATTTCACCGCGCAGGGGCATGACTTCATCGCCACGGCCCCCGGTCACTTCGGTGCCCTTCCGGGCCAGACGGTGCGTGCCGAGGCGGCAGCGGGCACGGTGCACCTCTTCGATCCGAAAACCGAGAAGGCGGTAGGTCGGGCGTGACGGTGACCGAGCTTTCCCCGACATCGCCACTGGATCTGCCGGCCGAGGCGCGCCATGCGCTGGCCGGGCTGCTGCGCGGCACGCTGCGCTCTGCGCCCCTGCTCTCGGGCACCGGCTGGGTCACCGCCGAAGGGGCGCTTGATCCGCGCGCCTGCTGTCTTTTCGGGGCGGATGTCGGCGGCACCAAGGTGCAGTCGGTACTGACCGATCTCGACGGGCAGGTGCTGGCCGAGACCCGTGACGCCACGCCCGAGGCGGGCGGCGATGCAGTGCTCGACGTGATCCATGGCCACCTCCAGGGCCTCTCGGCCGGGCGCGGTGTCGGGGCGGCGGGCATCGGTCTGCCCGGCGCCCTCGACCCGGTCAGCGGCGTGCTCGACCGCGCTCCGAACCTGCGCGGTCTCGATGGCCAGCCGATGCCGGCGCTGTTCTCGGCGCGCCTGGGCCTGCCGGTGGCGGTCGAGAATGACGTCAACCTCGCGGCGCTCGGCGAAAGCTGGCTGGGCCATGGCGCGGGGTCGTCGCGGGCCCGCGACGCCGGGTTGGCCTTCATCGCGCTCGGCACCGGCATCGGCATGGGGCTGGCCTTCGGTGACCGGCTGCTGCGCGGCGCCAGCGGTGCGGCGGGCGAGATCGCCTGCCTGCCCATCGGAGGCGATCCCTTCAGCGCCGAGGCCCGTCGCCTCGGCACACTGGAAAGCGTGGTCGCGGGGCAGGTGCTGGTCGAGGACTACAAGGCCCGTGGCGGCGCCCGCGACGGCAGCCTGCGCGAACTCAGTCGGGCCGGTGTCGCGGATCCGGTTCTGGACGAGACCCTGGGCGTGCTGGCCGAGCGGCTGGCGCTGGCGGTTCTGTCGGTGGGGGCCGTACTGGACCCGGCACTGGTGGTGTTCGGCGGCGGCATCGGCTCTCGCCCCGAAATCCTGGCGCGGGTCGGGGCGGCGCTGGAGCGTCTGGGCGCCCCGGCCCCCGAGCTGCGCATCAGCCTGCTGGGCAACCGCGCCGGGGCCATCGGGGCCGTGCGCGCCGCCCGGCTGGCCCTTGCTGATGCGCTGGAGCGCGCATGAGCCCCGCAGCCGCCACCGGGCCCACCCTGCATCGCCCCGCGCTGGTCGTGCTGGACAGTCCCGAGGCCGTGGCGACGGCGGTCGCCGCGCGCCTGCTGCGCCACCTCGCCACCGAGCCCCGACCGGTGCTTGGGCTGGCCACGGGGCGCACCCCGCTGGCGGTTTATGACCGCCTCGCGGCGGCCCATGGCACCGGCACCAGCTTCGCGGCGGTGCAGAGCTTCAACCTCGATGAATACGTCGGCCTCGGCGCTTCTGATCCGGCCTCCTTCGCGCACTACATGCAGCGGCATTTCTTCGACCGGGTGGACATCGCGGCTGGGCAGGGGCGGGTGCCGGACGGCACCGGCGATCCCGCCACCGTGGCGCGCGACTACGAGGCCGCCATCGCCAAGGCCGGAGGGATCGGCCTGCAATTGCTGGGCATCGGCACCAACGGCCACATCGGCTTCAACGAACCGGGCTCGGCCTTCGACAGCCGCACCCGCCTGGTCACCCTGGCAGAGAGCACCCGGCAGGCCAATGCGCCCGACTTTCCGCGTGGCACCGAGGTGCCACGCGAGGCGATCACCATGGGCATCGGCACGATCCTCGAAGCGCGCCAGATCCTTCTGGTCGCCACCGGCGCCGCCAAGGCCGAGGCGCTGCATGCGGCATTCCATGCGGCGCCCGACCCCGACTGCCCGGCCTCGGCGCTTCAGCTGCATCCCCGTGTCGAGGTGATCTGCGATTGCGCGGCGGGGCGCCGGCTCTGGTCCGCCTGACCGGCGCCGACGGAGCGGCAAGCGGGGCGCCGTTGCTCCCGGCGCGCGCTCTGGGGCGCGGGGGCAGGACGGATAAGGGGTGCCGGAACGGTGGAAAGAGGGTAGGCCGATCACCGCGCCCGGGCGCAAGCGCCCCGGCCGTGCTAGAGTGGTTCGACCAGCAAGAGGCCCCGTCATGCGTTTCACCCTGCGCCAGATCGAGTATTTCATCGCCACGGCGGAATGCGGGTCGATCACGCTGGCCTCGGAGCGGATCAACATCTCGCAGCCCTCGATCTCGACCGCGATCTCGCAGCTCGAGGCGGAACTGGGGGCCCAGCTGTTCCTGCGCCGCCACGCCCAGGGCCTGTCTCTGACCCCGGTGGGCCGCGAGACCCTGGCCGAGGCGAAGAAGCTGCTGGACCAGGCGCAGGGGCTCTACCTGCGCGTCTCAGAGGCGACGGGAATGGTGCAGGGCAACCTGTCGCTTGGCTGCCTGGTGACCTTCGCGCCCATGGTGCTGCCGCAGGTCGCGCACAGCTTCGGCGCCGACTATCCCAATGCCCGCGTGTTGCCCGAGGTGGCCGACCACGAGGTGCTGCTGTCGAAGATCGAGCGGGCCGAGCTGGACGTGGCGCTGACCTACGACCTGCAGGTGCCCGATGGCTTCGCGTTCACCCCGCTGGCAGAGCTGCCCCCCTATGCCATGGTCGCCCAGACCGACCCGTTGGCGGAACAGACGGCGGTGACGCTGGAGGAACTGGCCGAGCACAACCTGATCCTGCTCGACCTTCCGCTGTCGCGCGATTATTTCATGGGTCTCTTCGCCCGCGCCGGGCTGACGCCGAAGATCACCGGGCGGCTGAAGCAGCAAGACGTGATCCGCACCATGGTGGCCAACAACTTCGGCTATACCATCGCCAACATCCGCCCCCGTGCCTCGGCGGCGCTGGACGGGCGCCCGGTGCACAAGCTGCGCATCGCCGGGGAGCAGATGCCGATGCGCCTCGGCCTGCTGCGCATCGCCGGGCAAGAGCCGACGCGGCTGGTCAGCACCTTCATGGAGCATTGCGCCAGCATGATCTCGAACAGCTACATCCCCGGGATGGAGCCGCCGGTCATGGTGCCGAAACGGGTTGATCGAAGCTAGAGGCCATCCAGCTTCGCCTTTGTCTAACCGGCGGATCGCAAAATCGTATTTCCGCTTCCGCCGGGCGTCCGGATACATGCCGCCCGAAATCCCCTCGCAGGACTGCCCCCTCTGGCACCCCATGCCGAAGCCTTCCCCGTGACCCAGTGCCCTGATCATCCCGACCAGAGCAGCCCCGAAGCCATCCTTGCGCAGCTGAGCGCGCAGGAAAAGACGGACCTGCTATCGGGCAACAAGGTCGTCGCCGGTGAAACGCTGATGGTCCGCGACATGGTCGGGGCCTTCCACGACAGCTTCGCCGAGGAATTCCGCCACCAATCAGACCTCGACCAACGATCCCGAGCCGATCCCGCGGTAAAAGAAGGCGATCGACACCGACACCAAGATGTTTGACGTCGCCCTGATGACGCCTGAGCACATGCTGCGCATCCGCCAGTATGGCGACCAGTACATGCCGCCGACCCAGATCGAGGCCCCCGAGGGTGGTGAGTTCACCCCCCAGTACCTTCGAGCCCGATTTCACCGGCGTGTCGATAGACGCCCCGGCCATGGGCTACCGCACCGAGGTCGAGGGGCCGATCAGGGCCCGAAAAGCTGGGCAGACTTCTGGGATGTCGAACGTCAGGCCGCTTACACCGCCGTGCTGGCCTGCGGCCCGCCCAACATGAAGGCCCATGACGTCATCTTTGAGGAAAAGGCCGCCGTGCTGCCGACCACCCTTGAGGACATCTCGGGCCTGGCCCTGCTGGGCGCCGACCACTGGGCCGAGAGCCAGGACGCGCTGACCCAGCGTTTCGAACAGTGGATCCTGAGCTGATCTGATCCACAGGGGTGTCTCCCGCCCCTGCCTGCGCACAGCCGCCCCCGCCGGCTGTGCTTCTTTCAAGCCCTGCGCGGGGCGGCCCCTTGCCGGGCATTGCCCGCCAGTCCCTGCCCGAGGACGCCCCGCGCGTCCTGCGAACCAGCCAGGCCGCCACGTCCGATACCACCGCCGCCTCTGCGACCCCCTCCGGGTCCCGCGCTCCGCGCCGCTGGCTTGGTCGCCCGGATAAGACGCTCTGGCGTCGTCCCCGGGGCTGATCTACCTAGTGGCGTTGCCGATCCTACCGGCTCGGGCGCTGATCCTGTTGTCCTTCCGTGATCTCGCCAGTGGCGCCTGCGACCTGTCGGTCTACCGCGAGATGTTCTCGGCCGGGGGCTACGTGAAGACGCTTATCAACACCTTCGTCATCTCGCTGCAGGTGACGCTTGTCTGCATCGCCGCGGGCTATCCCATCGCAGTCTGGCTTTCCGCGATGCCCGAGCGCAGGCGGCGGATGGCCATGTGGCTGGTGGGGCTGCCCTCCTGGGTCAGCCCGCTGCTGAAGAACTTCGCCTGGATCGTGCTGCTGGCGCACAAGGGCATCGTGGCGCAGTTGCCTCAACGGCATGGGAATGGAGGGCGGCCCGGACCTGCTCCATGGCCGGGGCGCGGTGGCCTTCGGCATGGCCCATGCCATGTTGCCGATCACCATCCTGCCCATGCTGCCGACGATGATATCCATCGACCGCCCCCTGCAACCGGCGGCCATGACCATGGGCGCGAGCCGGGGCCAGGATTTCTGGCGCATCTTCGTGCCGCTCTCGATGCCCGGTGTCACCGCGGCCGGCCTGCTGGTCTTCGTCATGGGGCTGGGCTTCTTCATCACCCCGGCGCTGCTCGGCTCACCGCGCGAGACGGTAATCGGCCGGACCCTGATCCCCCAGGTGCAAAAGCTGTTCCATATGCGCCTTGCCGGTGCGCTGGCCACCCTGCTGCCGGTGGTCACGCTGCGGACCATCGCGCTCTGTGACCGGATCTTCGGCATGTCCTCGGTTTCGGGCGAGGGGGCGGCAAGTCGCACCATGGCCGCCTCTCGGCGCGCCTCGGCAACGGGCTGATCGCGCTCTGTGCGGCGCTGACAGACGCCGCGGCCCGGCTGGTGCCCGCAGCGCTCAGCCGTTGGCCCCTGTCGATCTTCGTCTGGCTGGTCCTGGTCTTCCTGGTCGTGCCGGTGACCACCTTCCTGCCGATGGCCTTCAGATCGGCCTCCTTCCTCGAGTTCCCGCCCACCTCCTTCTCGCTGAAGTGGTTCGAGGCCTACCTGAACTCGCCCAGCGGACCGGCGCGACGATCCGCCCGGCGGTGATCGCGCTGGCGGTCGGCCTGATGGCGACGCTGCTGGCCACACTGTTGGCCGCGGCCGCAGCCTACGGCACGGCGCGCTCGTGGCTGAACCGCCTTGTCTTCCTGCCGCCGATGATCGTGCCCAACATCGTGATCGCCGTGGCGCTGTTCTGCGTCTTCGCCCAGCCATGCCTGATCGCAACCAACCTCGGCATCGCCCTCGGGCATACGCTGACCGCGCTGCCCATCATCTTCGTCATCCTGCTGACCACCTTCCGCGTCATGGACTGGCGCCTGCCGCGGGCCGCCGCGACCCTGGGCGCCTCGTGCTGGCAGCAGGTGCGGCTGATCCTGCCGCTGCTGGTCAAGGGCGGCACTATCACCAAGGCGAGCTGCTGAGCCTGCCGGGTCCCTCGGGGACGGGCAAGACGACGCCTCTTCAGCTGATAGCCGGCCTGACCGAGCCGACCTCGGGGCAGGTGATGATCGACGGCACCGACCAGACCTTCGCCCCCGTCAACAAGCGCGGCATCGGCGTGGTCTGGCAGACCGACGCCCTGTTTCCGCACATGACCGTGGCCGAGACCGTCGCCTTCCCACTGAAGATTCGCGGCATGGCGGCGGGACAGATCGCACCCAGGGTGGAAAAGGGGCTCGAGACCGTGGGTCTCGAACACGCGCTTGAACGCTTCCCGGTCCAGCTTTCCGGCGGTCAGCAGCCGCGTGTCGCCCTGGCCCGCTGCCTGGTCCACGATCCCTCGATCATCCTGATGGACGAGCCGCCCGGCGCGCTGGATCCCAAGCTGCGCGAGATCATGCAGATCGAGATGAAGCGCATCCACCGCGAGACCGGCGCCACGATCATCTTCGTCACCCATGACCAGAAAGAGGCGCTGGCCCTGTCGGACCGCACCTGCCTGATGTCCGACGGCAAGATCGCCCGGATCAACACGCCCCGGAAGATCTACGCCAAACCGCAAAGCCTGTTCGTGGCGGACGTCATCGGCCGGCCGTCCGATCATGAAGGGGCGGGGCAAGACCTTGGCCATTCATGGCGGCGATGGGCTGGGCGGCATCGGCCTGCGACCGGCCTCGCGGCCGCCCGAGGCGCTGCATGCGGCGCAGGCCATCCTCGAGGCCGTGCGCGCCACCGGCGCGCTATCACGATCCCTGCCTGCAGGAACCCGGCGGGAGTGGCCTGGCTGCTGCAGCCTTCGCTCGTCGAGAGCACGGCGGCCCATGGTTCGATCACCTGCGGCGCGGGTGCGACGGCGGGGCAGAGCATTGCTGCCGTCAGCGGTCGTCACCTCGACGGGCGCAGACCCAATGCACAGGTGCTGACCGGTCTCGACCAGCCGGGCGTCGAGGCGTTGTTCCTCGCCTCGATGCGAAAGCTCGACGCGGCGCTCTGATCGCGGGCTTCACCAAATGAAAAAGCCGGGCGATGGCCCGGCTTTCCTCGTTTCGGCAGGGTCGGTTCACTCGTCCCCCGGCACCCCGTAGGAGGGTGCCTCGCGCGGGTCCAGCGCCCGCTGCACATAGGCGTCGAGCTGGGGCTTGTAGACCTGCCAGGCGGTGGCGATGGCCTCGATCGGGCAGTCCTCGGTCCAGTCGCAGCGCAGGTCGGCGACCGGCCAGGCGACCTTGTCGACCAGCATCATGCCCGCCGAATGCACCGGCCCGGCCTCGCCCCCGGCGGCGAGACCCGCCCGCATGGCCGCGATCAGCCGGTCGCCCAGGTGGCCTTCGGCCTGTTCGAACCCCGCGACGATGGCGGCGGGCACCCCGTCATTGGCCAGCATGTTCCCGGCCGAGACCACGTCGCGGCCATGGGCCTCGGTGAAGATCCCGAGGGAGTTGGGCCCCGAGTGGATCGCCGTGCGGCCCCCGGTGTCGATGGCCAGCACCTGGCGGTACTCGATGAACCGGCCACGGGCCTGCACCTCCGCCACGGCTTCGGCGGCAGACAGGCCTTCCTGCATCGGGCCCCCCTGCATCAGGTCCAGCGCCAGCGGGCCCAGCGTGGGGTCGGTGACATTCTGCGAGGCGACGGCGCCCACTCCGGCCCGCGCATAGGCGCAGCGGGCCGCAACGGCGGGCGAAGAGGACGAGACCGCGACACCGAACATGCTGGTGTGCGCACAGCGGGCGACGAGAGAGAAGGTCATGGCGCGCCGCCTCAGGCCGGGGTGTAATCGGCGGGGATGACGGCGGTGGCCTCGATCTCGACCAGCCAGTCGGGGCGGGCCAGTGCGGTGACGACCAGCCCGGTCGAGACCGGGTGCACGCCCTTGATGTATTCGCCCATGGTCCGGTAGACCGCCTCGCGGTTGCGCACGTCGGTCAGGAAGACCTGCACACGGCAGACATGCTCCATCGCGCCGCCGCACTCTTCCATCAGCTGCCGGATGTTCTGCATCACCTTGTGGGTCTGCTCGACCGGGTCGTGGCTGTCGATGTTCTTGGCGTCGTCCAGGTTCTGCGGGCACTGGCCGCGCAGGAAGACCATCTTGCCCTCGGCGACGACGGCCTGACAGAGGTCGTTGTCGAGGTTCTGCTCGGGGTAGGTTTCGCGGGTGTTGAACTTGCGGATGCGGGTATGTGCCATTGCGGCCTCCGGTAGCTGCGCAAGGGCGATCTTGTGGATCACCGTCGCGGGGAAAGGAAAATCAGGTGGTCGCCTTGGCGACGGGCGCCATAGCAGGGCGCGTTGCCGTGGCGCGGGCCTCGGCGTCGTATTCCATGTACTTGGCCTGGGTGGTGATCTGGTCGGCCACGTGCTTGGCATCGTGCCAGACCCCCCAGATGAAGCTGGAGCCGCGCCGCGACTGCCAGGGCAGGCCGAGGAAGAAGATCCCCGGTTCGCGCCCGACGCCGCGCTGATGGATGGGGCGGCCCTTCTCGTCGAAGCAGTCGGCCTTGATCCACGAGTAGTCTGCGCCGAAGCCGGTGGCCCAGATGATCGTGGTGATGCCGGCCTCGGCAAGGTCCAGCGACAGGAGCGGTTCGGTGACGCAGGCGGGCAGTGCGCCGAGGCGGTGCGCCTCGGGTTCCTCAGGCAGGTCCAGCCCGTTGGCCGCGACATAGGCATCGGCGGCGCGCAGCAGGTTGAGGTAGTTCCGGTCGCCGCCCTCGATATTGCGGCGCAGGTCGCCGGCAAAGGTCAGGGCGCCATCGGCATAGCTCTCGGTCCGGCCCAGCAGGGTGATGCCCTGGGCGGCGAGGCTGCGGAAGTCGATGGTCTCGCCGCCCCGGGCGCCGCTGACGGCGATGGTGACATGTTCGGTGCCCGGTGCCGGGCTCTCCATGTTCCACAGGCCCAGCACGCCCAGCCACCAGACGAAATCGCGGCCGCGATAGGCGCGCGGAGGGCGGTCATGAGGGCCGACCGACAGGAAGACCTTGCGGCCCGCGCGGTTCAGCTCATCCGCGATCTGCACGCCGGAGGAGCCGGCGCCGACCACCAGCACGCCGCCCTCGGGCAGGTCCTGCGGGTTGCGGTACTGGCTGGAGTGGATCTGGGTCAGGCCGCTGTCGGCAGGCACTACCGGCGGAATGACGGGGGTCTGGAAGGGGCCGGTCGCAGCGACCACGTTCAGCGCCTCGATGGGGCCTTGCGAGGTCTCGATACGGAAGCCCTGCCGCCCCTCGAGCCGCTCGACAGAGGTGACCTCGACGCCGGTGCGGATCGGTGCCTGCAGCATCTCGGCATAGTCGCACAGGTACTGGGCAACGCCGTCCTTGCCGACGAAGGCGTCGGGGTCGGCCTTGAACTCCATCCCCGGGAAGCGGTCATGCCAGGCGGGGCCATTGGCGACCAGCGAATCCCAGCGTTGCGTGCGCCAGCCCTCGGCGATCCGCGAGCGTTCCAGCACCAGGTGAGAGACGCCGGCCCGACCCAGGTGCTCGCTCATCGCGATGCCGGCCTGTCCGGCCCCGACAACAAGGGTGTCTACACGTTCGATCGTCATCTCGGCAGTCCTTTCTCTGGCCGGGCGGAGACCGCTTCGGCTGGGTTGCCTTCAGTTCTAGCCGAACCAGATCTTAGGGAAAATTATGCAATTGCTAGCCATTGGTTCGGGAAATCCTATGAAGCGGACTGCGTCAGGTAAACCACCCCGGCGCGGGTTGCGGGGGCTGGGCGGCCGACAAGAGGCGCCAGCACCACGGGAAAGGCGACCCCCGGGGGGGCCGCCTTCCTGTGTCCTGCCGATGTGCCCTTGTCGGTACCTTTGGGATCAGGCGCTGCGGGCCACGGGCGCGGCGCGCAGCAGCATCCCGAAGAGGTCACGCGGCTCGTCCGGGTCGGCCAGCAGATCGAGATCCTGGTAGAACCCATGCGCGCCCAGCTTGTCGCGGACGTAGCGCAGGGCCGAGAAATCCTCGGTCGCGAAGCCGACGCTGTCGAACAGGGTGACCTGGCGGGCATCGCTGCGGCCCGCGATCTCTCCGCTCAGCACCTGCCAGAGCTCCTTGACCGGGTAATCCGCGTCAAGCTGCTGGATCTCGCCCTCGATGCGGGTCTGGGGCGGGTATTCCACGAAGATCTCCGAGCGCAGCAGGATATCGCGGTGCAGCTCGGTCTTGCCGGGGCAGTCGCCGCCGACCGCGTTGATATGCACCCCGGCGCCGACCATGTTGTCCGAAAGGATCGTGGCGTACTGCTTGTCCGCCGTGGCGGTGGTGATGATATCGGCGCCCTCGACGGCCTCTTCGGCCGAGGTGCAGGGCGTGATGTCGAAGCCGAAGCGGGCGAGGTTGGCGGCGCAGCGCGCCGTGGCGGCGGGGTCGATGTCGTAGAGGCGCAGCCGGTCCACCCCCAGCACGGCGCGGAAGGCCATGGCCTGGAACTCGCTTTGCGCGCCATTGCCGATCAGAGCCATGCAGCGCGCATCGGGCCGGGCCAGCGCCCCGGCGGCGACGGCCGAGGTCGCGGCGGTGCGCAGGGCGGTCAGGATGGTCATTTCCGACAGCAGCAGCGGATAGCCGGTGTCCACATCCGAGAGCATCCCGAAGGCGGTCACGGTCTGGCGGCCCTCCTTCATGTTCTTGGGGTGGCCGTTGACGTACTTGAAGCCGTAGAGCGTGCCATCCGAGGTTGGCATCAGCTCGATCACCCCCTCGGGCGAATGGGCGGCGACGCGGGGCGTCTTGTCGAACAGCGGCCAGCGACGGAAGTCCTCGGCGACATAGTCGGCCAGCTCCTGCAGGAAGGGTTCGATCCCGACCGCGTGGACCAGCCGCATCATGTTGTCGACATCGACGAAGGGCACGAGGTTGAGGGAAGGGGTGGTCATGCGAAACTCCTGGTCCGGCGGTCCATGATGCGCTCGCCCATCAGGCTTGCGGTGAGATCGACCAGCAGGTGCGCGGTGCGGCCCCGCTCGTCGAGGAAGGGGTTCAGCTCGACCAGGTCGAGGGAGGAGACGAGGCCCGAGTCGTGCAGCATCTCCATCACCAGATGCGCCTCGCGGAACGAGGCGCCGCCGGGGACGGTGGTGCCGACAGCCGGGGCGATGGCGGGATCGAGGAAATCGACGTCCAGGCTGACATGCAGTCGCCCGCCCGCTGCCGCGACCCGGGCGAGGAAGGCGCGCAGCAGGGGCGCCATGCCGACCTCGTCGATCTCGCGCATATCGTGGATCTGCACCGGCGCTTCGGAGAGGGCCCGGCGCTCGGCAGGATCGACGCTGCGGATGCCCATCATGCAGATGTTTTCGGGCGGGACCGCGGCGGGCAGCGGCGGGAAGGCGTCAAAGCCCGGCCGGCCACTGAAATAGGCGACCGGGGTGCCGTGCAGGTTGCCGCTTTCGGTGCTGGCGAGGTCGTGGAAATCCGTATGGGCATCGAGCCAGAGCACGAAAAGGGGCTGGCCCTCGTCCGCCGCCCGCCGCGCGATGCCGCTGACCGTCCCGGCAGAGAGCGCATGATCGCCGCCCATGAAGATCGGCACGGCGTCGGCGCTTTCGCGATAGGCGCTGTCGGCCAGGGTCTCGACCCATGCGGCGACCTCGGGCAGGGCGCGCAGGGCGGGGTTGGGGTGGCTGACGGCGGGCGCCGGGCGCGGCGCCAGGTTGCCCGCGTCGCGCACATTGTGGCCCAGGCGTTCCAGCGCGGGCGCCAGCCCCGCGCAGCGCAGCGCCGAGGGGCCCATCTCGCAGCCCGGCTGTGCCGCGCCGTCCTGCTGGGGTATGCCGATCAGGGTGAAGTGCATCCGGGGTCTCCTTTCAGCGCAGGAGAGCCCGGTGAGATGGCAGAGTGAACCCGGATCATTGGCAATTTGCGCGGGGTTTTGTAGCATTTCGACAGAAACAATTGACGGAATGGCAGATGGATCCCCTGGACCGGCAGCTCATCACCCTGCTCAGGCACAACGGACGGCGCAGCGTCTCGGACCTTGCCGCCGAGATCGGCGTCTCGCGCGCCACGGTGCGCAACCGGATCGAGCGGCTGGAGGCGGGGGGAGAGATCCTTGGTTACACCGTGATCCTGCGCGCCGACACGGTGGCCCAACCGGTGCGCGGGCTGATGATGATCAAGGTCGAGGGGCGGGCGGCGGATCGCGTCGTGGTCCGGCTCTCGGCGCTGCCCGAGGTGCAGGAGGTACATACGACCAACGGCCAGTGGGATCTGGTCGCGGAACTGGGCACCGAGACGCTGAGCGCACTGGACGACGTGCTGCGCCGGATCCGCGAGATCCCCGGCATCCTGGGCAGCGAGACCAACCTGCTGCTGGCCACCCCGCGCAGCACCCGGGCGAAGCTGACGGGCTAGCAGAACGTGCCGCCCCCAGGGGCACGGTGGGACCGGGAGGCTGTCAGCCTGCCAGAGGGGGACATGAAAAGGTCGGCCCCGAAGGACCGCCCCTGCCTGCATCCGGGCGGAATCAGAAATCCCAGTCGTCGTCCTCTGTCGCCACGGCGCGACCGATCACGTAGGACGAGCCCGAGCCCGAGAAGAAGTCGTGGTTCTCGCTGTCGGGGCTCAGCGCCGCCAGGATCGCCGGGTTCACCTCGGCGGCCTCGTCGGGGAAGAGCGCCTCGAAGCCGAGGTTCTGCAGCGCCTTGTTGGCGTTGTAGTGCAGGAAGGCCTTCACCTCTTCGGTCAGGCCGAGCGGATCGTAGAGTTCCTCGGTGTAGCGCGACTCGATCTCGTAGAGCTCGAAGAGCAGCGAGAAGGCATAGTCCTTCAGCTCGTCGCGCCGGGCCTGGGGCAGGGTCTCCATGCCGCGCTGGAACTTGTAGCCGATATAGTAGCCATGCACCGCCTCGTCGCGGATGATCAGGCGGATCAGGTCGGCGGTATTGGTCAGCTTGGCGCGGCTGGACCAGTACATGGGCAGGTAGAAGCCCGAGTAGAACATGAAGCTTTCCAGGAAGACCGATGCGATCTTGCGCTTCAGGGGATCGGCGCCGGGGGCGTAGGTTTCCAGCACCGCGCGGGCCTTGGCCTGCAGGTGCGGGTTCTCCTGCGACCAGCGGAAGGCCTCGTCGACCTCCTTGGTCGAGCAGAGCGTCGAGAAGATCGAGGAGTAGGAGCGCGCGTGTACCGCCTCCATGAAGGCGATGTTGGAGAGCACCGCCTCTTCATGCGGGGTGATGGCATCGCCCATCAGGGCCGGCGCGCCGAGGCCGTTCTGGATGGTGTCCAGCAGGGTCAGCCCGGTGAAGACGCGGATCGTCAGGGTCTGTTCCTCGGGGGTCAGCTGGCCCCAGGATTGCACGTCGTTGGACAGCGGCACCTTCTCGGGCAGCCAGAAGTTGACGGTCAGGCGGTTCCAGACCTCGAGGTCCTTTTCGTCCTCGAGCCGGTTCCAGTTGATCGCGCGCGGCACCGACCGCAGGACCTGGGCGTCTTTCATCATCTCATCCTTCCGTTTCGGCGCTAGGGTATCACGCCCGCGCCACGGGGCCATCTGGGGGAGGGGGCTCTGCCCCCGGTCTCCGTTCCGGAGACTCCCCCGGAGTGTTTTCAGCCTGCAGAATGGGCCGGGCGTGGTATTGCCCTCATTCGTTGGCCGGAAATACTCCGGGGTGCGGGGCAGGGCCCCGCGGGTTCAGAGGGTGCAGCTGACGCAGCCCTGGACTTCGGTGCCCTCCAGCGCGGTCTGGCGCAGGCGCACGTAGTAGATCGTCTTGATGCCCTTCTTCCAGGCGTAGATCTGGGCGCGGTTGATATCGCGCGTCGTCGCCTCGGCGGGGAAGAACAGCGTCAGCGAGAGGCCCTGGTCAACATGTTCCGTCGCCGCCGCATAGGTGTCGATCAGCTTCTCGGGGCCGATCTCGTAGGCGTCGCGGTAGTACTCGAGGTTCTCGTTGCTCATGTAGGCGGCCGGGTAGTAGACGCGGCCGATCTTGCCTTCCTTACGGATCTCGATCTTGGACACGATCGGGTGGATCGAGGAGGTCGAGTTGTTGATGTAGCTGATCGAGCCGGTCGGCGGCACCGCCTGCAGGTTGCGGTTGTAGAGGCCGTCGGTCATCACCGCCTCTTTCAGCGCGGCCCAGTCGGCGCGGGTCGGCAGCTGCTGGCCGAAGCGCTCGAAGAGGGCGCGGACGGTCTCGCTTTCCGGCAGCCAGTCGCGCTCGGTGTACTTGTCGAAGAAGCTGCCGTCGGCATAGGCCGAGGTCTCGAAGCCCTTGAAGCTCTGGCCGCGTTCGCGCGCCAGCGCGTTCGAGGCGCGGATGGCGTGATAGGCGACGGTGGCGAAGTAGACCGAGGTGAACTCGATCCCCTCGGGGCTGCCGTAATGGATATGCTCGCGCGCCAGGAACCCGTGCAGGTTCATCTGGCCGAGGCCGATGGCATGGCTTTCGTCATTGCCGCGACGGATCGAGGGCACCGAGTCGATCGCCGACATCTCGCTGACCGCGGTGAGCGAGCGGATCGCCGCCTCGACCGTCTGGCCGAGATCGCCGCCGTCCATCGACTTGGCGATGTTCATCGAGCCGAGGTTGCAGGAGATATCCGTGCCGAGATGATCGTAGGAGAGATCCTCGTTGAAGGTCGAGGCCTCGTTGACCTGCAGGATCTCCGAGCAGAGGTTGGACATGGTGATGCGGCCCTCGATCGGGTTCGCCTTGTTCACCGTGTCCTCGAACATGATGTAGGGATAGCCCGACTCGAACTGGATCTCGGCCAGGGTCTGGAAGAAGTCCCGCGCGTTGATCTTCTTCTTGCGGATGCGCTTGTCCTCGACCATCTCGTCGTATTTCTCGGTGACCGAGATTTCCGAGAAGGGCACGCCGTAGACCTTCTGCACGTCATGCGGCGAGAAGAGGTACATCGGCTCGTTGCGCTTGGCGAGTTCGAAGGTCACGTCCGGGATCACCACGCCGAGCGACAGGGTCTTGATGCGGATCTTCTCGTCCGCGTTCTCGCGCTTGGTGTCGAGGAAGCGCAGGATGTCGGGGTGGTGCGCGTTCAGGTAGACCGCGCCCGCGCCCTGGCGTGCGCCGAGCTGGTTGGCGTAGCTGAAGCTGTCTTCCAGCAGCTTCATGATCGGGATCACGCCCGAGGACTGGTTCTCGATCCCCTTGATGGGGGCGCCGTATTCACGGATGTTGGTCAGCATAAGGGCGACGCCGCCGCCACGCTTGGAGAGCTGCAGCGCCGAGTTGATGCCCCGCCCGATGCTTTCCATGTTGTCCTCGAGGCGCAGCAGGAAGCAGGAGATCAGCTCTCCACGGCTTTTCTTGCCGGCGTTGAGGAAGGTCGGCGTGGCGGGCTGGAAGCGGCCCGAGAGGGTTTCGGCCATGAAGGACATGGCCAGCGCCCGGTCGCCGCGCGCCAGGGTCAGCGAGACCATGACGACGCGATCCTCGTAGCGTTCGAGGTAGCGCTGCCCGTCACGGGTCTTCAGCGTGTAGGAGGTGTAGTACTTGAACGCGCCGAGGAAGGTCGGGAAGCGGAACTTGCGGGCATAGGCGGCGGCCCAGATGTCGCGCAGGAACTCCTTGGGGTAGGCGGCCAGAACCTCGGCCTCGTAGTAGCCTTCCTCGACCAGGTAGTCGAGCTTTTCGTCCAGCGAGTGGAAGAAGACGGTGTTCTGGTTGACGTGCTGCAGGAAGTACTGCCGCGCGGCCATGCGGTCGGCGTCGAAGCGGATGTTGCCCTCTGCATCGTAGAGATTCAGCATCGCGTTCAGCGCATGGTAGTCCAGATCGTCGCTCAGGCGGTCAAGCATTGGGTCCCCCAGAATGCAGCAAGCCCGTCACGGACACGGGCGATATCCCGGTCGGTGCCGGCAAGTTCGAATGAGTACAGCAACGGCACGGCGCACTTCTCGGCAATGATACGCCCGGAAAGGGCATAGGTCTCGCCGAAGTTGCGGTTGCCGGTCGCAATGACCCCGCGCAGGTGTTCGCGATGCGCGGGAACGTTGAGAAAGCGGATGACCTGCTTGGGCACGGCACCACGGCCAAGGCCGTCGGCATAGGTCGGGCAGATCAGCACGTAGTCGCGTGGCAGGTCCGGCAGCGGATCCTTCGGCGAGATCGGCAGCCGCGTCGCCTTCAACCCCGAGCGGGCGATGAAGCGGGCGGTATTGCCGCTTGCCGAAGAAAAGTAGACCAGCCCCGGCATGGCCGGTCAGCTGGCCAGCTGGCCGATCAGGTCCGGACGGAAACCCGACCAATGGGAATCGCCGGCCTCGACCACGGGGGCCTGACGGTAGCCAAGGCCGGTGACATGGGCCATGGCGTTGTCGTCTTCGGTCAGATCGACCACGTCATAGGAGATGCCCTTGGCCTCCAGCGCACGGATGGTGGCAGTGCATTGCACGCAGGCGGGTTTGGAATAGACGGTGATCTGCATCGGCATCCTCATCGGGGTCAGGTGAAGGGGCCGGGCACGGCAAGGGCAGCGGGACTTGCCCTGGATTGCGTGCCCCGAACCCTTCGTTCGTGGTCGTCGGTCTGCTTGCGGCAGGTCGGATGGCGCGCGGATCACAGATCGGCAGGCCCTTCCCGGGGCGCGTCGGCCCTGTGGGATGCCCTGCCTCACTCACCGCTGACAGTTGTGTCGGAAGGCCGGACGCAGCGCCGGACTTCCCGCCAGATGCCCCCCGGCAAGAGCCGGTACAATGAACCGTAAGCAGGCCTATTTAGTGTCGCGAGGGGGCGGGGCTGTCAATATATGGTTTTTGCAAAGTTGGGATTGACCTTTCTGCCCAAGGCGTCCGAGCCGCTGCGAAGCAGGCCGGAACGGCCCGCAACCCCCTTATCCACGGGCAATTTCCAGTCGGGCGACCAGGCCATGGGGGCCGTCGGAAAAACTCAGGCTGCCGCCATGTTCTTCGGCAACGGCCTGCACAATCGTCAGCCCCAGGCCGAAGCCCTCGCTGGTCAGTGCATTGCCGCCCCTGCGGAAGGGGCGGATCAGGGCCTCGATGTCCGAGGCGCGCAGGCCCTGACCGGCGTCGGCAACCAGAATCGCTACCCGCTCGGCCCCGATCTCCAGCGAGACCTCGGCATGGCGGCCGTATTTCAGCGCATTGTCCACGAGGTTGGTCAGCGCCCGGCCAAGGGCGACGGGGCGGGCCAGCACGACCACCGGGCCGGCAGGCGGCGCGGCCAGGGCGGCGCGACCCGTGCGGGCGCCGAACAGCGGCGCAGGCGCACGGATGCGTGCCGGCTCGGGCGGGCGCAGGGTGACCGGGCTGCCCATGTCCTGGTAGTCGGCCACCAGCGCCTCGACGAGCGACGAGAGCGACAGTTCGCGCGGCGTCTCGACCGACATCTCCGAGCGGGTATAGGTCAGCACCTGTTCGATCATCCCGGTCATGCGGTCGATGTCGCGGTCGAACTTGGCGCGCAGCCCGGGATCCTCGATCAGGGTGGCGCGCAGGCGCAGGCGGGTGGCGGGGGTGCCGAGGTCATGGCTGACGCCTGAAAGGACCTCGGCGCGGCGGGCCAGCAGGGCGCGCTCGGCTTCGAGGTGGCGGTTCACGGCGCCGACGATCAGCGCCAGCTCGGCCGGACCCTCGGCCGAGTAGCGCTCGGGCCCGCCGGCGGTGCGGCGGCGGCCGAGGGCCTGGGCGAAGCCGGCGAAGCGGGCCGCCACATCGGCGACCCGGGTCCAGATCGCGGCAAGGGCGGCGAGGGCCAGCAGCAGGGCGGGCAGGCGGTAGTCGGTGGGGGCCGCGTCGCAACCCCAGACCGGCGCACCGTCGATCCGCTGCCAGGGGCCGTCCCCGGCGCGGGCGAAGAGCACCGGGCGGCTGCAATAGGTGGCCATCAGCCGGGTCACCTGACCCAGCTTCTCGGGGCCGGTCCGTGCCGCGCCGCCGTCCAGGCTGGCCAGCTCGTAGCGCAGCCCGTCCGAGACGATGGCCAGCCGCAGCACCGGCCCGCCGAAGTCCTCGGCCGTGCCGTCGCGGATCGACACCCGGGTGACGAGGCTTGGCACCGGCACCTCGGGCAGGCGGCTGAAGTCCCCGGCATCGGCCAGCGGCTGCGCCTCCAGCGGGACCGGCGTCATCTGCAGCCCCTCGGGCGGGGTGGTGCCACGGATCAGCACGTCGTGCAGGGTGACCCCGGCGATCTCGGCCCGGGCCAGCCAGCCGTCCCAGGCGGCGCGCGAGCCGACCCAGAGCCCGGCCGCGGCGACGCCCGCGCCAAAGCCCGCCAGCATCCAGATCGCGCCCAGTTCCCGCAGGCCCAGATGAGGGCGCGCCACTGCTCAGGCCTCGCTCAGCGAGACATCGGCCGCCAGCACGTAGCCGGTGCCGCGCAGGGTCTTCAGGATCTCGGGGGCCTTCGGGTCGCTCTCGATCTTGGCACGCAGCCGGGTGACCAGCATGTCGATGGCCCGCCCCGAGGCCTCGCCCTCATCGCCGAGCGCCTCGGCGATCTCCTCGCGGCTGAGCGGGATATGGGGATTGGCCAGCAGCACCTTCAGCAACTCGGTCTCGCGCCGAGACAGCGCCACCTGGAACCCGGCGGGAGAGGTCACCTCGTCGCGCTTGCCGTCATAATGCCAGCCGGCGAAGGCGAACTGCCCGCCCGAGCGGCGGTAGACCAGCGAGGGTGTGCGCCGCGCCCGCTTCAGTACGGCCCGCACCCGCGCCAGCAGCAGCTCGGGGTTGAAGGGCTTGGCGATATAGTCGTCGGCACCGACCTCGTAGCCGGCCATCCGCTGGTGATCCGCCGAAAGGGCCGAGACCAGGATGATCGGCATCTCGTGGTCGCGCCGCAGCCGGGCGCAGATCTCGACGCCGTTCTCGTCGCCCAGCATCACGTCCAGCAGAATGAGGTCGATGCGGCCCCGCGCCAGGGCCTGCTCGATCTCGGGGCCGCAGGCGGCGGGGGTGACATGAAAGCCCGAGCGGCGCAGGAAATCCGTCAGCATCAGCCGCATTTCCTCGTCGTCGTCGACCACCAGCAGGCGTGCGATCCCCATGGATGCGTCTCTCCCTCCGTCACTTTCCCGGGGGACAAGCCTAGAGGCAGATCCCCGGCTGGGCAATCGGTGCCGGGCGGGGCGACAGAGCGGAAGCGGGGGCGGCATGGGGCCCGCATGGGGCTTCGTAACGGGGTGTAACAGGATCGGTGGAAATTTGACGGATCAAGGCTTTCGCGTCCTTCTCGGCGGTTGCCAGCCGAGGGGCGCCACCGCAAGACTGTCGCCACATCCGCGCCGGAGGAACGCGCGGAGCGATTGGGAGGACAATCCGATGAAAGCAAGATCCGTTCTGGCGGCCTCTGCCGCCGTGACCTGCCTGGCGCTGCCGGCCCTGGCCGAGCCGCAGGCAGAAGTTCTGCACTGGTGGACCTCGGGCGGCGAGGCCAAGTCCGTGGCCGTGCTGCAGGAAGAATTCGCCGAGCGCGGCGGCACCTGGACCGACATGCCCGTCGCGGGCGGTGGCGGCGATGCCGCGATGACCGCCCTGCGCGCCCGTGTCCTGTCGGGCAACGCCCCGACCGCCGTGCAGCTGAAGGGCCCGGCGATCCAGGAATGGTACGAAGAAGGCGTGCTGGCCGATATCTCGGAGGTTGCCGAAGCCCAGGGCTGGGCCGACGTGCTTCCCGACCAGCTGGCCGCCCACATGAAGTGCGACGGCTCCTGGTGTGCCGCGCCGGTGAACGTGCACCGGATCAACTGGATCTGGGGCAACAAGGAAATCCTCGATGCCAACGGCATCGAGATGCCCACCACCTGGGAAGAGTTCAACGCCGCGGCCGAGAAGCTGCAGGCTGCCGGCATCACTCCGCTGGCCCATGGCGGTCAGGCCTGGCAGGACGCCACGGTCTTCGAGACCGTCGTCCTGGGCCTCGGCGGGGCCGAGTTCTTCCAGTCGGCGCTGGTCGACCTGGACCCCGAGGCGCTTGGCTCTGACACCATGAAGGCGGTCTTCGACGAGATGCGCACCCTGCGCGGCTATGTCGATGACAACTTCTCGGGTCGCGACTGGAACCTGGCCACCGCCATGGTGATGAACGGCGAGGCCGCCTTCCAGATCATGGGCGACTGGGCCAAGGGCGAATTCCTGGCTGCCGGCAAGGTGCCGGGCGAGGACTTCACCTGCGCTCCGACCCCGGGCGAGGGCTTCCTCTACAACGTCGACAGCTTCGCCATGTTCGAGGTCGATGGCGAGGACAAGCAGGCTGGTCAGGCGCTGCTGGCCGAGCTGATCGTGGGCCCGTCGTTCCAAGAGACCTTCAACCTCAACAAGGGCTCGATCCCGGTGCGTTCGGACGTCTCGCTGGAGGCCTTCGACATGTGCGCCCACATCTCGGCCGAGGACATGGCCGCCGACAGCGAAAACGGCTCTCTGCTGCCGAGCTATGCCCATGGCATGGCCCTGCGCGGCGAACCGGCAGGTGCCATCACCGACGTGGTGACGGCGCACTTCAACTCCGAGATGTCCTCGGACGAGGCTGTCGAGATGCTGGTCAACGCCGTGGCGGCTGCCCAGTAACCCGATCCCGCTGACAGGCGCCGCCCGGGGCAACCCTCCCGGGCGGCTGCCACTTCGCGGCAGATATCCGTGCGGGCCTGACCCCTTGGCGACCCCGACCCTTCAGCGGCCCCGCCGCCCCACCTTTCGACCACCGGAACGCTCATGACCAAATGGCTTGAAACACAGGTGCCCAAGCTGGTCCTCGCGCCCAGCTTCGTGGCGATCCTGGTGTTCGTCTACGGCTTCATCGGCTGGACTGCCTGGGTCTCCCTGACCCGCTCCAAGCTGATGCCGCGCTACGACTTCGACGGCTTCGGGCAATATGCCAAGCTGTTCACTACCCCCCGCTGGGACACGGCGATCACCAACCTCGGCATCTACGGTGTGCTGTTCATCGCCATCTCGATGGCGCTCGGCCTGCTGCTGGCGATCCTGCTGGACCAGCAGATCCGCGTCGAGGGCGCTATCCGCACCATCTACCTCTACCCGATGGCACTTTCGATGATCGTCACCGGCACCGCCTGGAAATGGATCCTGAACCCCGGCCTGGGGCTGGAGGCCATGGTGCGGGGCTGGGGTTTCGAGACTTTCACCTTCAACTGGCTGGTCGATCCCAACATGGCGATCTACACCATCGTGCTGGCCGGTGTCTGGCAGGCGGCGGGCTTCGTCATGGCGCTGTTCCTGGCCGGGCTGCGCTCGGTCGACGGAGAGATCATCAAGGCCGCCCAGGTCGATGGCATCCCGCATTGGCGGATCTACACGGCGATCATCATCCCCTCGATGGCGCCGGTCTTCCTGTCGGCCTTCATCGTGCTGGCCCACCTGGCGATCAAGAGCTTCGACCTGGTCATCGCCCTGACCGGCGGCGGCCCCGGCTATGCCACCGACCTTCCCGCGACCTACATGTACGCCATGGCGTTCTCGCGCGGGAACCTCGGCCAGGCGGCAAGCTCGGCCATGGTGATGATGGCGGTCGTCTTCGCCATCGTGGTCCCCTATCTCTATTCCGAGCTGAGGGCGAAAAATGACTGACCTCGCCTATGTTTCCCCCCGCGCCGGGCGCCGCAGCACCGGGCAGCGCCTGGGCCGCATCGCCCTGCGCTGGCTGCTCTACCTGGTGCTGACGCTCTTCGCGCTGTGGTTCCTGATGCCGCTCTTCGTCATGCTGACCACCTCGCTGAAGTCGCTGGACGAGATCCGCACCGGGTCCCTGATCGCGCTGCCGCGCGAGGTCACTTTCGAGCCCTGGCTCACCGCCTGGGGATCGGCCTGCACCGGCATCCAGTGCGAAGGGCTTAAGCCCTACCTGCTGAACTCGCTGCTGATCGCCATTCCCGGTGTGGCTTTGTCGACGGCGCTTGGCGCGATCAACGGCTACGTCTTCGCGCAATGGCGCTTCCGGGGCGCGAACCTGCTGTTCTCGCTGCTGCTGTTCGGCTGCTTCATCCCCTTCCAGGTGGTGCTGCTGCCCATGGCGCGGATGCTGGGCCTGATGGGGCTGGCGGGCACGATCCCCGGCCTGATCCTGGTGCACACCGTCTATGGCATCGGCTTCACCACGCTGTTCTTCCGCAACTACTACGTCACCATCCCGCAGGAGCTGGTGCGGGCGGCCAAGATCGACGGCGCGGGCTTCTTCCGCATCTTCTGGTCGATCTTCCTGCCGCTCTCGCTGCCCATCGTGGTGGTCACGGTGATCTGGCAGTTCACCCAGATCTGGAACGACTTCCTCTTCGGCGTCTCGTTCAGCCAGGCGGGCACACAGCCGGTGACCGTGGCACTCAACAACATCGTCAACTCCACCACCGGCGTGAAGGCCTACAACGTGGACATGGCCGCTGCGATCCTCGCGGCCCTGCCCACGCTTCTGGTCTATGTCGTCGCCGGCAAGTATTTCATCCGCGGCCTCACGGCCGGCTCGGTCAAAGGATAACTCCCATGGCACCGATCCTCGACATCCGTAACCTGCGCAAGTCCTACGGCGCCACCGAGATCCTGCACGACATCAACGTGGCGATCGAACCGGGGGACTTCCTGGTCCTCGTCGGCCCCTCGGGCTGCGGCAAGTCCACGCTGCTGAACTGCATCGCCGGGCTGGAGCCGATCACCTCGGGCACCATCGACATCGCCGGGCGCGACATGACCGATGTCTCGCCCAGGGACCGCGATATCGCCATGGTGTTCCAGAGCTATGCGCTCTATCCGACGATGACCGTGGCGAAGAACATCACCTTCGGCATGAAGGTGCGCGGCGTCGACCAGGCCACGCAGGAGCAGAAGCTGTCCGAGGTGGCCGAGCTGCTGCAGATCACCCCGCTGTTGCAGCGCAAACCCGGCCAGCTGTCGGGCGGGCAGCGTCAGCGGGTCGCCATGGGACGCGCGCTGGTGCGTGACCCCGCGCTGTTCCTCTTTGACGAGCCGCTGTCGAACCTCGACGCCAAGCTGCGTGTCGAGATGCGCACCGAGATCAAGAAGCTGCACCAGACGCTGAATGCCTCGATTGTCTACGTGACCCATGACCAGATCGAGGCGATGACGCTGGCCACCAAGATCGTGGTGATGAAGGGCGGGGTGATTCAGCAGATCGGCACCCCGGCCGAGATCTACAACCAACCCGCCAACCTCTTCGTGGCCGACTTCATGGGCAGCCCGGCGATGAACCTGATCCCGGCCAAGGTGCGGCGCGACGGCAGCGCCAACCGGATCGAGATCGCCCGCGCCGGCGCCGCGCCGCTGGTGCTGGAAGACAGCCGTCCCGCCGATCTGCCCGCCGACGTGATCCTGGGCCTGCGCCCCGAGGATATCGCAGAGGCCGGTTTCCGTGCCGGGTCGAACGTGCAGGAGGCCCAGTGCCATATTGACATGGTCGAGCCGGCGGGGGCGGATACCTACGTGGTCTCGGAGCTGGGGGGCAAGCAGGTGACCGCGCGTCTCCACGCTGAGACCTCGGCCCGCGCGGGCCAGAGCATGACGCTGGCCTTCGATCTCGGCAAGGTGTCCTACTTCGCGCCCGAGAGTGGCCAGCGCCTGAATTAGGGGCTGGCGGCGGGGGGCGCGGTGACAGCTCCGTGTCGCCGGGGGTGACATTGGGAAGGTAGAGGGGGGGCTTTGCCCGCCCGTCGCTGGAGGCGACATTGGGAAGGAGGGGGGCTTTGCCCGCCCGTCGCCGGGGGCGACATCGAGAGGGTCGAGGGGGGCTTTGCCCCCCCGAGCTTCCGGCCCTCCCTCCAGAGTATTTTCAGCCGTCGAATGGATGAAAGGGACCCGCGCCTGCTGTGTGCTTGTTGCAGGGAGGGGCACGGTTGGCCTGTTCGGTAGGGGTAGTCTGTTGGCGGTGGGCCGGGACGCCTGTCCGTCGGGCGGTGGCTTGCCGGTGAGGGCAGAAAACGACACTCTTCGGGCTTCTTGTCATTGGTTTTACCGCTAACAGTGGTTATTCAACCGGCAACGGAACTTCTCTGGCGAGGGACAGATGAAACTGGTTGCTGATGTGGGCGGAACCAATGTGCGTTTCGCCCTGGCCGAGGGGCGGCAGGTGCGGGCCGAGACCATCCGGTCCTACCGCAACGACGATTTCGCCACCTTCTATGCCGCTGCCGAGGCCTACCTTGCGGCCACCGCGCACGGCGCGCTGGAGCGGATCTGCGTTGCGGTGGCGGGCCCGGTCACCGGCGATCATGCCCGGCTGACCAACCGCGACTGGTCCTTTCATATCGACAAGCTGAGCGGGATGTTCGGCGCTCCCGCGCGGCTGATCAACGACCTAGAGGCGCTTGGGTATTCCGTGCCGTCCCTCACCGAGGCGGGGCTGGAACTGGTGACCCCGGATATCCCGGCCTTTGGTGACCAGGCGCTGGTCGCGGGCATCGGCACCGGCTTCAACGTCTCTCCCGTCGTCATCCAGCCCGAGGCCCCCGTGGTGCCCAAGGCCGAGATGGGCCACGTGCAACTGGCCTGGCGCATCCATGCCGCGATCGCGGCGCGGATCGGCGCCGAGGTAGCAGCCTTCCCCACCATCGAGCATCTCTTCTCGGGACGCGGCTTCGAGAAGCTCTGGAAGCTCTCTACCGGGCGGGCCGAGAAGCCGGCCGAGCTGATGGGATCGGGCGATGCCCAGCTGACCGAATTCATCGACTTCTACGCGGGGTTGATGGCCTTCCTGGCACAGGATCTGCTGCTGGCCTTCCTGCCGGGGCAGGGGCTGCACTTTGCCGGGGGCGTGGCCCGGGCGGTGCTGCTGAACGGCGGGGCCCAGGCCTTCCGCGCCGCCTATGCCGGGCCTCTGGCGCTGGATACCGCCAGCCATGTGCCGGTGAAGATCATCCTCGACGACACGGCCGCGCTGGCCGGCTGCGCCTCGGCCTGACGGGCGCGGCGCGGGCCCGGGCGGGTTCGGTCCGCTCTTCTACCGCGAGCAGCAGTTGCTCGTCGGGTAGCGAGGGGACGGCGGCACGGGCCCTTGTCTTCAGCGCGAGCTGGGTCTGTTCGGTTCCGGAGGCGTCTCGGATCCAGTCCGCCACCTGGCCGGGCACGAAGATCGACCCCCTGGCGTCGGCGCACCCGCGCCCCGGGCACGCGGCGCACCTGCGCGGCCCGGAAGTGCCAGAAGGGGTGATCGGGCCAGCGGGTTCGGGTCTGGTCGCAGCGCCAGTGGGCGCGCAGGTAGGCCTGGTGATCCAGCATGATACTGCCGCGGTGGCCCTGCGCCAGCGCGCCCGAGCCGAAGAGGTGATCGGCGGCCACCCGCGCCGCCTGCACACCGCTGGCCACGGTAGTGGGGATCCCCGAGGAGGAGAGCGGATCGCGCCACGCGGCCGCATCCCCGCGGCGACCATCGGCAGACCGGGGGCGGCGCCACACGGCAAGCCCGAGAATGTGGGCAGCACCTGAGTGTCGGGCGCCTCCGGGCCGAGCAGTGGGCGATGTGGCGTGGCGCCACTGGGCCGCGGCGCTGGCGATCTGCCGAATATGTACCTGCGCCAGTTGCCCGAAATTGCGTTCCGTATCAACCGGATAGGAGGCATCCGCATCGCCCCGGTTCAATGCGAAGCCCAGCGTGACCCACGAGTTGATCATCGCCAGGACCGAGTCGATGCCGCGCTGGTACTCGGCGTTCTGACCCTGCGGAAGGATCGTCTGTTGATCGATATCGCTGAGGAAGGTGTCCAGAACCTGATCGCCCGGCGGGCTGGTTCCGGTGGTCACCGGAACGGACTCCGGGGTGGCCACAAGTAGACGTGGAAGGCCAGCCGCACCATGATGACCGAGCCGTCGGCCAGCTGATTGGCGTGGATACTGGTGATATTGGGCGTTTGTACCGTGCATTCGTGGAAATCCGCCATCCAGGGAATCGCCATCCGCTTGGTCAGCTCGCCGGGCTCGCAGCTGCCCTCGACGCATTCGTTGCGATCGCAGGTGAGGCCGTACTGCCGGTAGACGTCCCACATCGTGCGCTCACCTGATCGGCATCGGCCAGGCGCAGGTGCAACGGAGCCTCGTAGATCGCAGGGCTGCGCACCGACCATGTGACCTCGATACGG
>NZ_AFPM01000058.1 GCF_000220565.1 Oceanicola sp. S124
ATCCTGAGGCTGGAAATACTGCCGCCGGAGGCGGTGCGGCAGTGACCGCCAGGCGGAATGCCTGATCTTCCGGGCGCTGCTGGCCGGCTTCGCCCTTGCATTCCTCGGCGCAATATTGTTGCGTGCGGCGAGGGTGCAAGCGGAGGAGCAGCCAGATGCGCATCGGACTTTACCCGGGGACGTTCGACCCTGTCACTCTGGGACATATCGACATCATCCGGCGTGCGACCCAACTGGTTGACCGGCTGGTCATCGGGGTCGCGATCAACCGCGACAAGGGACCTCTGTTCACCCTGGAGGAACGGGTCGACATGATCGAGGCCGAGATCGGCAAGCTGTCGAAGGAGACCGGCTGCGAGATCCTCGTCCATCCCTTCGAGAACCTGCTGATCCACTGCGCCCGCGATGTCGGCGCCTCGCTGATCATCCGCGGCCTGCGGGCCGTCACCGATTTCGAGTACGAATACCAGATGGTCGGCATGAACCGGGCGCTGGACGACACGGTCGAGACGGTCTTCCTGATGGCCGATGCAGGCCACCAGGCCATTGCCTCGAAGCTGGTGAAGGAGATCTGCCGGCTGGAGGGCGACGTGTCGAAGTTCGTCACCCCGACCGTCAACGATAGACTTCGGGCGAAGCTCTTCTGACCGTCAGGCTGCCGCGCATCTTCGCCGAGGCATCGCGGATGAACTCGGCGCAGAGCCCGGGCTGGGTCAGCGGCAGCATGTGACCGCCGGGCACCGTGCGCAGGCCCATCTGCGGATGCCGGCCGACCAGTTTCGCACCATGGTGCTGCGGATCGAGGATGCGGTCCCCGGTGCCGTAGAGCAGGCGCACCGGCACGGTGAGGTCGGCGTATTTCCTGGCCATCTGCTCAAGCCCGTCGGCGGCATGCATGAAATCGCGGCTGGTGTGGTAGAAGTGGCGCGGCACGAGGGTCAGCATGGCGCCGCCCTGGGTGGCGGCATTGGGCGGCATCTGCTCGGGGGCGTAGAGCGTCTCGATCACCTTCTCGCCGTAGCGCAGCGCCGCGGGGGTGGCGAAGGTCCAGGCCGTCAGGAAGCGTTGCAGGTCCGAGCGGATGGCGAGCCCGTCGAAGATTTCGGCCGGTTCCTGTCCGCGCAGGGTCAGCGGCGCCAGCAGCGCCAGTCCGCGCAGCCTCTCGGCATCCTGAACCGCCATGGCCAGGGCGATCGCCCCGCCGAGCGAATGGCCGACGACCAGGGGTTGCTCGATGCCCAGCTTGTCCATGATCTCGAACATCAGGCGGGCGTTGTCGGCGGGGGCGCAGGGATGGGTCAGCGGGCGTTCCGACCAGCCCATGCCGGGGCGGTCGATGGCGATCACCCTGTGATCGCGCGCCAGGTCGTCGATCAGCCCGCAGTCGAAGTTGCCAAGCTGGCCGCCCAGTCCGTGGATCAGCAGGATGGCAGGACCCTGGCCGACATCGAGGTAGTGCAGGCGCCCGGTCGAGATGCGCGTGAAGGCCCCACGCGGCGGCACCGCGGCCTCGGCCCGGCGTTTCCAGATATAGGCATAGAGGGCGAGGCCCAGGAAGAATGCGAGAAGAAGGCCGAGGAGGCCCAGAACAATAGTCATCTGTCAGACCCGTTTGTGGCCTCGTCGGGACCGAAGCCGGAAATTCCTAGCGCCAGAAAGCCAGCCATTCGACAAAATCGGCGAATTTGCGCATCAGGAACAGGGTATTTTCCCCGCTGCCCGCGATGTTGTCCAGCACCAGCAACGCCACAATGATGGCGCCGAGGATGATCGCGATGCGGTTGGTCACCTGGCTCCTCCCCGGGCAGAAGTCCCTGCCATGAGGGGGTGCTCCGACCCGAGGCAGAGGCCCCTGACACAGGGCTGAGGGAGCTATGCCCCGGCGCGCAGGATAATTCAAGCGCCACGGGGCAGCGGGCGCCCCGAAGGGGGGCGCGCGCCGATGGTCAGGGAGATGTTCAGAGGGTCTTGCCGATGGTGACGGCCATGTCGCCCATGCGGCAGGAGAAGCCCCACTCGTTGTCGTACCACGACAGGATCCGGCAGAGCGTGCCTTCCATGACCTTGGTCTGGTCCAGTGCCACGGTCGAGGAGTGGCTGTCATGGTTGAGGTCGATCGAGACCAGCGGCTCTGCGGTGACGCCCAGGATGCCCTTCAGCGGTCCGGCGGCGGCGGCCTTGATCGCCTCGTTGATCTCTTCGGCCGAGGTCTCGCGCTTGGCGACGAAGGTCAGGTCGACGCAGGAGACATTCGGGGTCGGCACGCGGATCGACACGCCGTCCAGCCGTCCCTTCAGCTCGGGCAGCACCAGGCCGACGGCCTTGGCGGCGCCGGTCGAGGTCGGGATCATCGACATGGCGGCGGCGCGGGCGCGGTAGAGGTCCTTGTGCATCGTGTCCAGCGTCGGCTGGTCGCCGGTGTAGCTGTGGATCGTGGTCATGAAGCCCTTCTCGATCCCGATGGCGTCGTTCAGAACCTTGGCCACGGGCGCGAGGCAGTTGGTGGTGCAGGAGGCGTTCGAGATCACCCTGTGATCGCTGGTGATCGCGTCATGGTTCACGCCGAAGACGGCGGTGACATCCGCATCGGTGCAGGGCGCCGAGACCAACACGCGGGACGAGCCGTTTTCCAGGTGGCGCGCGGCGGCATCGCGCTTGGTGAAGATGCCGGTGCATTCCAGCGCGATATCGACACCCGACCAGGGCAGTTCCTCGGGGTTGCGGATCGCGGTGACCTTCATCCGGCCCATGCCGACGTCCATCCAGTCCTCGCCGGTGGTCACCTCGCCGCCGAAGCGTCCGTGGACGCTGTCATAGCGGAACAGGTGGGCGTTGGTCTCGACGGGGCCGAGGTCGTTGATGGCCACGACCTCGATATCCTTGCGGCCGGACTCGGCAATGGCCCGCAGCACGTTGCGGCCGATCCGCCCGAAACCGTTGATTGCGACAGTGGTCACCATGGAAATGTCCTTTCTGAAAGCGCGACAGGAACGCAGGTCGGTGAGGCGCAGAACAAGGGCTGTTTGCGCTAACGTCACGGCCAAACTCTACCTGTCCGAGGCAAAGGTCAAGCTTGCAGAAGGGGCAAAACGACAAACCCGCCGGCTTGCGCCGACGGGTTCGCGAAACGGGGTGTGTCCGGGCTTACTTCTGCAGCCGGCCCAGGGTGGCGGCGACATCGGCCATGCGGCAGGAGAAGCCCCATTCATTGTCGTACCAGGCCAGCACCCGCACCAGGCGCTTGCCGCGCACCTTGGTCTGGTCGGGGGCGAAGATCGAGCTCTGCTCGGTGTGGTTGAAGTCGATCGAGACCTTGGGCTCGGGATCGTAGCCCAGCACGTGGCCCATGTGACCGGCGGCGGCTTCGCGCACCACTTCGTTGACGTCCTCGACGGTGACGTCCTTCTCGGCGATGAAGGTCAGGTCGACGGCCGAGACATTGGGGGTGGGCACGCGGATGGCCGAGCCGTCCAGCTTGCCGTCCAGCTCGGGCAGCACCAGGCCGATGGCCTTGGCGGCGCCGGTCGAGGTGGGGATCTGGCTCATCGCGGCGGCGCGGGCGCGGTAGAGATCACCGTGGCGACGGTCCAGCGTCGGCTGGTCGCCGGTGTAGCTGTGGATCGTGGTCATGATGCCGCTGTCGATGCCGATGGCATCGTTGAGCACCTTGGCCAGCGGTGCCAGGCAGTTGGTGGTGCAGGACCCGTTCGAGATCATCGTGTCGCCTTCCACCAGGTCGCGGTGGTTGACGCCGTAGACGATGGTCTTCTGCACGTTCTTGGCAGGGGCCGAGATCAGCACCGACTTGGCGCCGCGGGCCATGTGAACGGCAGCGGCCTCGCCGTCGTTGAACTTGCCGGTGCATTCCAGCACCACGTCGACGCCCTCCCAGTCCAGCTCGCTGGGATCGTAGGTCGAGAAGACCTCCATCGGGCCGCGGCCCAGGTCCATGGTGTTGCCGGCCACCTTGACGGTGCCGGGGAAGCGGCCATGGACGCTGTCGTATTTCAGGAGGTGGGCATTGGTTTCGATCGGGCCGGTGGCGTTGATCTTCACCACCTGCACGTCGTTGCGCGCTGCCTCGGCGATATGGGCCAGGGTGCTGCGCCCGATACGACCGAAACCGTTGATGCCAAGCGTGACCGTCATGCCGCTGTCTCCTGCTTTCAATGCTCGCTGGTGTCTTACGCCAAGACCCTGGCCGGGTTAAGGCTGAAAAGTGTTTTGCGACAATATGTTAGCGAAAACATTCGGCGACCTGTGGCTGGTGGCGCTAACCCTATGGCTGGGTTCGCGCTAACAGGTGCTGCGCCGCAGCGTCACCCCGTGGGGCCGAGAGAATCGCCTGTGGGTTGTCGGGGAAGGAGGGGGCGCTGCCGCCCGTCGCCGGATGGCGACTGACAGAAGGAAGGCGGGGGCGCTGCACCCGCCGACGGTTTGCGACTGAAAGAGATAGGGTGGGCTCTGCCCCCGTCTCCGTGCCGGAGACTCCCCCGAAGTATTTTCAGCCTGGTGATGTTCAAAGGGCCCCTTTCATCATCACCGAGCCTGAAATACTCCCGCCGGAGGCATCCGACAGTTCCGGTTGCACCGACGAAAAAGGCCGGGCGCCACGGGGACGTCCGGCCTTTCGCAATCATCGGAGCGTTGCTCAGAGCAGCGATTTCACCTTCTCGGCCACGGCCTGGGCGGTGATGCCGAACTTCTCGTAGAGCTCTTCCGCCGGGGCAGAGGCGCCGAAGCCGGTCATGCCGACGAAGCCCGCCTTGGTCTCGCGGCCACGTTCACCCAGCAGCCACTTGTCCCAGCCCTGGCGCACACCGGCCTCGACCGCGACGCGGACCGGGCCCGCGGGCAGGACGCGCTTGCGGACCTTCTCGTCCTGCTCTTCGAAGAGTTCCCAGCAGGGCATCGAGACGACGCGGGTGCCGATGCCTTCGGCCTCGAGCAGCGCCTTGGCGTCCATGGCGATGGAGACCTCGGAGCCGGTGGCCAGCAGGATCGCCTGGCGCTTGCCTTCCGCTTCGGCCAGCACGTAGGCGCCCTGGGCGACCATGTTCTTCGCCTTGTGCTCGGTCCGCACCGTGGGGACGTTCTGACGGGTCAGCGAGAGCACCGAGGGGGTGCCCTTCTGGGTCAGCGCGATTTCCCAGGCTTCGGCAGTTTCCACCGTGTCGGCAGGGCGGAAGACCAGGGTGTTGGGGGTGGCACGGCACATGGCCAGATGCTCGACCGGCTGGTGGGTCGGGCCATCTTCGCCGAGACCGATGGAGTCATGGGTCATGACGTAGACCGGCGAGATCTGCATCAGGGCCGAGAGGCGCATGGCGGGGCGGGCGTAGTCGGTGAAGCAGAAGAAGGTGCCCGAGTAGGGCTTCACGCCGCCATGCAGCGCCATGCCGTTCATCGCCGAGGCCATGCCGTGTTCGCGGATGCCCCAGTGCACGAAGCGGCCCTTGCGGTTGTCCACGTCGAAGATGCCGAGGTCGCCGGTCTTGGTGTTGTTGGAGCCTGTGAGGTCGGCCGAGCCGCCCACGGTTTCCGGCATCACCGGGTTGATCACTTCCAGCGTCATCTCGGAGGACTTGCGGGTTGCGACCTTGGGCTGGGTTTCCGAGACCTGCTTCTTCAGCGCGCGGACGACAGCGGCCAGCTTCTTCGGCGCCTCGCCGTCGATGCGGCGCTGGAAGTCCTCCTGCTTTCGCTCGGAGAGGGCGGCCAGGCGGCCTTCCCAGGCGAAGCGCTCTTCGGCGCCGCGGCGGCCGATCTCTTCCCAGGCGGACTTGACGTCTGCCGGGATCTCGAAGGCGCCGTAGTTCCAGCCATAGGCTGCCTTGGCGGCGGCCAGCTGGTCCTTGTCGGTCAGCGCGCCGTGGCCCTTGGAGGTATCCTGCGCGGCATGGCCGAGGGCGATATGGGTCTTGCAGGCGATCATCGAGGGCTTGCCCGACTTCTTCGCCGCCACGATGGCCGCGTCGATCTCTTCGGGGTTGTGCCCGTCGATTTCCTGCACATGCCAGCCGTTGGCCTTGAAGCGCGCGACCTGATCGGTCTTCGAGGACAGCTCGACGGTGCCGTCGATGGTGATGTTGTTGTTGTCCCAGAAGACGATGAGCTTGGAAAGCTCATGACGCCCGGCAAGCGAGATCGCCTCTTCCGAGACACCTTCCATCAGGCAGCCGTCGCCGGCGATGACATAGGTGTAGTGATCGACCAGCTTCTTGCCGAACTGGGCGCGCAGCATCTCTTCGGCCATGGCGAAGCCGACCGAGTTGGCGATGCCCTGGCCGAGCGGACCGGTGGTGGTCTCGATACCCTGGGCCAGGAAGTTCTCGGGGTGGCCGGCGGTGCGGGCGCCCCACTGGCGGAAGTTCTTCAGCTCTTCGATGGGGAACTGCTCATACCCGGTCAGGTGCAGCAGCGAATAAATCAGCATCGAGCCGTGGCCGGCGGAGAGGATGAAGCGGTCGCGGTCGAACCAGGTCGGCTGGCTGGCGTCGAACTTCAGGTGCTTGCCGAACAGCACGGTGGCCACGTCGGCCATGCCCATGGGCATGCCGGAGTGGCCCGAATTGGCCGCGGCAACGGCGTCGAGCGTCAGGGCCCGGATCGCGGTGGCCTTGGACCAATGGTCCGGGTGGGCGGAGCGCAGCGCGTCGATTTCCACTGTGGTTTCCTCTCGCAGGGTCTAGGCGTCGATGTTAGCGCGCTCATACCAGCCGCGGCGCGAAAGGCAAGCTTGGCAGGGCATTTGCGCCGGTTTTCGCGGCGTATTTGGGAAAAGACCGGGGTTTCGTTACACTTGGCCAATATTGGGCCGGGCGGCTGATTCGGCTGCAATGACAAGGCTCTGGGGCGAAAGCTTCATGCAGATGGCGGCAGCGGGCCGCCGGGGGCGGGGCAGGGTACTTTTCGGCTGGACCCCGCGGGCCATCCCCGGCAGGAAGGTGCGCAACCGTCGCGCCCCGTCGGTCCGGCAGGGACGTGAGTGAATTTGGGACGAAGCCCCCGGCAGTCGGGGGGATGTTCAAGGGCCCTGAGCAAGGGCCATGTGAGGCAGATGGATGAGTAACCTGGACGACCTGCAGGGCCGGATCCTGGCTGCGATGGATCGGATCGGCGCGGGACTCGATGGTCTGGTCGCCGCGCCCGCGCCGGGCGAAAGCGCCGAGGAGCTGAAGCAGCAGCTTGCCGACGAGCGCACGGCCAATGCCCAGCTGGAAGAGCGGGTGAAGGCGCTGCACCTCCGTCAGGACGAGCTTGAGGCCGAACTGGCTGCGGCGCGGGAGGCTCCGCCGCCGGACGCTCCGGCCCCCGAGATGACCCGCGCCATGGCCGACATGGAAGAGGCGGTGGCGCGACTGCGAGCCGTCAATGCCCGGTTGCGCGACAACAACCGCCTGCTGCGCGACGCGCAGGGCGCGGCCGGGGCCGAGGTGCTGAATGAAAGCCTGGCGGCTGAGCTTGAGGCCCTCAGGGCCGATCACGCCGCCGCAGGGGCCGAGGCCGAAACGATCCTGGCCGCGCTTTCGGCGCTGGTCGAGGGTAGCGAAACCGGAGAGGACGCCTGATGCCCGAAGTCGAGATCACCATCGGCGGCCGCCGCTTCGAGGTGGCCTGCCAGGACGGCGAGGAACATTTCCTGGAAACCGCCGCTGGCATGCTGGATCGCGAGGCGCGTGCCCTGGTGCAGCAGACGGGTCGCATTCCCGAGGGGCGCATGCTGTTGATGGCCGGACTGATGCTGGCTGACCGTACCGCCGGGGTGGAGGACCGTGTCGCGACGCTGAGTGCCGAGATGGAGGCGCTGCAGGCCGAACTGGACGCGCTGCGCAACGCTCCCCCGCCCGAGCCGCAGCGGATCGAGGTGCCGGTGGTGCCCGACAGCGTCAGCGACACGCTGGCCGAACTGGCGGCCCACGCCGAGGCCCTTGCCGAGCGGGTGGAAGAGACCAGCGGCAGCCCTGCCTGATCCGGCACCCACTCGGGGCCCGTCTCCTGCCGTCTGTCCGGCCAATGCCGTGCCCGTCTCGCACGCCTGTCAGCCGCAGAGCTGTGATCGGCCCCCGCCGGGCGTTGCACTGCGGGCTCTTCGCTGCGCTGACGCCTGCTTTCCCTTGCCTCGGCGGTCCGGGCAGGGCCAGGCTTGCCGCATAGCTTGAGGGCTTTCCGGGGGGAACCGCCATACCGATCCGTTCACGGGATGCCTGCATTGCCGTGCTGTCAGCCCTGGTTCTGGCGCCCGTCGCCACGCTGGCCGAGGATATCACCGCAGGGCAATATACCTGTTCGGACGGGGTCGTGCTGTCCTCGGTCTACGTGCCCTCGGAAGGCGCGGGGCCACCGCTATACGTGATCTTTCACGAGGGGCGGCAGTTGGTGCTCTATTCCCTCGGGGATCGGCAGGACGGGGCAGAGGTCTACTGGCAGTATCCCGACTTCAGCGGCTTCACCTGGCAAAGTGCCGGGGCCAGCTCGCTGCGCAGCCATGATCACCAGTCCGGCAAAGATCAGGTCCTGCACGGAGAGTGCCGCTTTTCCGTCGTCGACGGCCAGTCGCCCCGGCGGCGGGGCGGACATGCAAAGGGGCAGAGAGTTTCCCCTCTGCCCCGAAGGCGTCTCGCTCTGCCCGGCTCAGGCGTTGGCGGCGCGGATCTTGTCGGCGGCGTCCTTGTCGTAGGTCACGCCGCTGGCGTCGAACAGCCCGTCCAGCTCTCCCGAGAGGGTCATCTCGGTGATGATGTCGCAGCCGCCGACGAACTCTCCCTTGACGTAGAGCTGGGGGATCGTCGGCCAGTCGGAGTAGTCCTTGATGCCCTGGCGGATCTCGTCATCGGCCAGCACGTTCACGTCGGTGTAGTCGACGCCCATGTAGTTCAGCACCCCGGCCACGCGGCTGGAGAAGCCGCACTGCGGCATGGATTTCGTGCCCTTCATGTAGAGCACGACGTCGTTGGCTTTCACGGTTTCCTCGATGCGGGTCCTGGCGTCGCTCATCTGGGATCCTTCCCGGGGTCTTGCCCCTGCTGCCCCTGGGGAGGGGGCGAAATGCGTTGCTTGCAGGCCTGGGCCTGCGGGTCTCAGGGGGCCTTGGTGGTCAGCGCCAGGGCGTGAAGCTCTCCGGCGGGGCCATCCATCTTGCCCTTCAGTGCGGCATAGACCGCACGTTGCTGCTGCACGCGGTTCTGGCCGCGAAAGCTTTCATCCACGACCATGGCCGAGAAGTGCTGGCCGTCGTCACCCTCGACGATGATCTGGGCATCGGGGAAACTCTCGCGGATGAGGGCTTCGATGTCAGAGGCCTGGATGGTCATGCATGTCTCCATTTGCTTCGTCCCGAAATGTAAGCCCTGGCGCAGCGCGCCGCAAGGGCATGCAGAGGGCGGTCCCTGCGGCCTCGGCCCGGCCGAAGCCTGCCGCCGGGGCGGCCGGTGCGGCGGCGGGACGCCGCGCAAGTGCTTGGAACGTTTCCGCTTTGCGGGCTGACTGGCACGTCGGCGCTGCGCAGTCGCCGCAGTGGCCAGCGTCAGGCTTTCGGGGCGAAATCACGCAGCTCGGCCAGCAGCTTTTCCTTGTCCCGCGCCAGCTTGCGCAGGCGGGCACGTTTCGAGAACACGCGCAGCCGGATCAGCACCCGGTCCCCCAGCCCCTCGATCAGGACCAGCCGGTCGGGATCGCCCGACCAGACGATATTGCCTGGGTTCAGATCCTGGGTCACCGCACCGCTCTCGGCGATCTGGTCGAACAGCTCATCCAGCAGGCGCAGGATGTGGGCGTCGATCCGTCCGGCCCGCGCCAGATCGAGCAGCGTCGGGGCGGCATTGCCATCGGGGCCGACGATCTTCTCGACCATGAAGGCCGGGCCGAGATCCGTGCTGGAGAAGCCGAACAGCCGGGGCAGGAAGGCGGGCAGGGCGCCGTTGCGGGCGATGAGGGCGAGGTATTCCTCGTATTCGCGATACCAGTTGATCAGCCCGCGGTAGCGCCAGATGGCATAGCGTTTCAGCCCGGGTTTCGAGGCATTGCGAAGGTGGCGGCTTTCCCGGTGCGGGACTTTGAGCAGGACATCGAAGAATCCAGGGTGTTGATAAACAACACTTTCCTGCCCTTCCGCCAAGGGAGGGAGACCCGAAAGGAGAATTGTCTGCTCTGCAACTCTGGACATCTGTCACGGCAAAAAAGTGAAATGCTAAGTTTTTGTAACATCGGCTTTTGCGCGCCAAAATACAATATCCCTCCACGTAATTTACGTGGAGGGAAGGTATTTTGTCAGAGGCTGCAAGGGGGGGGCTGCGCGCCCGGTCCGGTGATCAGCCGAAGGTGGCGCCGAAGGCCGTGCGGTAGAGGGTGGACAGCTCTTCCAGCGGCGCCGAGACACCGCCCAGCGTCACCTCGTTGCCGCCGAACTTGCCGACGGTGGTGACGGTGACACCCGCCTTGCCGGCGGCAACCATCAGCGCCTCGGCGCTGTCGAAGTTGCAGGCCACGAGATAGCGCGCCTGATCCTCGCCGAAGAGACGGGCCTGGTCGGTCTCGTCGATCTGCACGCCGACGCCGGCGGCCTCGGCCATCTCGAAGGCGGCAAGCGCCAGGCCGCCGTCCGACAGGTCCGTGCAGGCGGTGATCCAGTCGGTGTTGTCGCGGATGAAGTCGCCATTGCGCTTCTCGGCTTCCAGGTCCACGTGGGGCGCATCGCCCTCGATGCGGTTGAAGACCTCGGCCAGCAGGGCCGACTGGCCCAGGTGGCCGATCGTCTCGCCGATCAGCAGGGCCACGTGGCCCTCGCGCGCCTGGCCGGTGATCGCCTTGGCGGCGTTCTCGATCAGGCCGACGGCGCCGATGGTGGGCGTGGGCAGGATCGCCGAGCCGTCGGTCTCGTTGTAGAGAGAGACGTTGCCCGAGACGATCGGCATGTCCAGCGCAAGGCAGGCCTCGCCGATGCCCTTCAGCGCGCCGACGAACTGGCCCATGATCTGGGGCTTCTCGGGGTTGCCGAAGTTCAGGTTGTCGGTCGAGGCCAGCGGCTTGGCGCCCGAGGCCGTCAGGTTGCGATAGGCCTCGGCCACCGCCTGGCGACCGCCCTCGACGGGGTTCGCCTTGACGTAACGCGGGGTCACGTCGCTGGTGAAGGCCAGCAGCTTCTCGGTGCCATGGACCCGCAGCAGGCCCGAGCCGAAGCCGGGGCCGCGCGTGGTGTCGCCCATGACCATGCTGTCGTACTGTTCATAGACCCACTGGCGCGAGCAGTAGTTGGGGGAACCGATCAGCGCGCGCAACCCGTCGATGGGATCGACGGCGGGCACTTCGGCCAGCTCTTCGGCCTCAGGGGTTTCCACCCAGGGGCGGTCGTACTCGGGCGCCGAGGAGGACAACTTGGACAGCGGCACATCGGCCCAGACGCGGCCCTGGTGGCGGATCTCGAAACGGTCTTCCGCGATGGTCTCGCCGACGATGGCGAAGTCGAGGTCCCATTTCTGGAACACCGCACGGGCCTCGGCCTCGAGCGCGGGGTTGAGCACCATCAGCATCCGCTCCTGGGATTCCGACAGCATCATCTCGTAGGCGGTCATGTTCGGTTCGCGCTGCGGCACGTCGTCGAGGTTCAGGCGGATGCCGAGGCGGCCCTTGTCGCCCATCTCCACGGCCGAGCAGGTCAGGCCGGCCGCGCCCATGTCCTGGATCGAGACCACGGCGCCGGTCTGCATCAGCTCGAGGCAGGCCTCCATCAGGCGCTTTTCGGTGAAGGGGTCGCCGACCTGGACGGTGGGACGCTTCTCTTCGATGGTATCGTCGAACTCGGCCGAGGCCATGGTGGCACCGCCGACGCCGTCGCGGCCGGTCTTGGCGCCGAGGTAGACCACGGGCATGCCGACGCCGGAGGCGGCGGAGTAGAAGATCTTGTCGGCATCGGCGAGGCCCGCGGCAAAGGCGTTGACCAGGCAGTTGCCGTTATAGGCGGGGTCGAAGCGGATCTCGCCGCCGACGGTGGGCACGCCGAAACAGTTGCCATATCCGCCGATGCCCTCGACGACGCCATGCACCAGCTGGCGGGTCTTGGGGTGATCCTTCTCGCCGAAGGACAGGGCGTTCATCGCGGCAATCGGGCGGGCGCCCATGGTGAAGACATCGCGCAGGATGCCGCCCACGCCGGTGGCCGCGCCCTGGTAGGGCTCGATGTAGGAGGGGTGGTTGTGGCTTTCCATCTTGAAGATGACCGCCTGGCCGTCACCGATATCGACCACACCCGCGTTCTCGCCCGGGCCGCAGATCACCTGCGGGCCTTCGGTGGGCAGGGTGCGCAGCCATTTCTTCGAGGACTTGTAAGAGCAGTGCTCGTTCCACATGGCCGAGAAGATGCCGAGCTCGGTGAAGGTGGGCGCGCGGTCCAGGATGCGCAGGATCTCGGCGTATTCCTCATCGTTGATGCCGTGGCTGGCGATAAGGTCCTTGGTGATTTCCGGCTCTTGCATGCTGACCCCCTGGGTGACGTTGCCCGGCGTTTACGCGATGGCGCTGGTTTGGGGAAGGGGGGCGGGGCGATTTCCCATGGATTGCGGGGGATGGCGCGACAACTGGGCGGCTCAGCGGGCGCTGCCCCGTTGCCGGAGGCGACCGGCAGGAAAGGGAAGGGGGCTCTGCCCCCA
>NZ_AFPM01000057.1 GCF_000220565.1 Oceanicola sp. S124
ATCTCGGCCAAGAACCTCGAGCCCGAGTGGATGACGGAATGGCGCCTGGCCGCCTACCGCCGCTGGCTGGAAAAGGAAGAGCCCGACTGGGCGATGGTCGACTACCCCGAGATCGACTTCCAGAACCAGTACTACTACGCCCGCCCCAAGAGCATGGAAGAGAAGCCGAAGTCGCTGGACGAGGTGGACCCCAAGCTGCTGGAAACCTACCAGAAGCTGGGCATCCCGCTGAAGGAACAGATGATCCTCGCCGGTGTCGAAGGCGCCGAAGAGATGAAGGACGAGGGCGCGCCCGAGCGCAAGGTCGCGGTCGACGCGGTCTTTGACTCGGTCTCGGTCGGCACCACCTTCCAGGCCGAGCTGAAGAAGGCCGGCGTGATCTTCTGCTCGATCTCGGAAGCGATCCGCGAGCACCCCGAGCTGGTGAAGAAGTACCTGGGCTCGGTCGTTCCCGTGTCCGACAACTTCTATGCCACGCTGAACTCGGCCGTCTTCTCGGATGGCTCCTTCGTCTACGTGCCGCCGGGCGTGCGCTGCCCGATGGAGCTGTCGACCTACTTCCGCATCAACGCCGAGAACACCGGCCAGTTCGAACGCACGCTGATCATCGCCGACAAGGGCAGCTACGTCAGCTACCTGGAAGGCTGCACCGCACCGCAGCGCGACACCGCGCAGCTGCATGCCGCCGTGGTCGAGATCATCGTGGAAGAGGACGCCGAGGTGAAATACTCGACCGTCCAGAACTGGTTCCCCGGCGATGACCAGGGCAAGGGCGGCATCTACAACTTCGTCACCAAGCGCGCCGACTGCCGTGGCGACCGTGCCAAGATCATGTGGACGCAGGTGGAAACCGGCTCGGCCGTGACCTGGAAATACCCGTCGTGCATCCTGCGCGGCGAGGAGAGCCAGGGTGAGTTCTACTCGATCGCCATCACCAACAACTACCAGCAGGCCGATACCGGCACGAAGATGATCCATCTGGGCAAGAACACCCGCAGCCGGATCGTCTCGAAGGGGATCTCGGCCGGCAAGGCGCAGAACACCTACCGTGGTCAGGTCTCGATGCATCCCAAGGCGCAGAACAGCCGGAACTACACCCAGTGTGACAGCCTGCTGATCGGCTCGGACTGCGGGGCGCATACGGTTCCCTACATCGAGGTGAAGAACAACACGTCGCGCGTCGAGCACGAGGCCACCACCTCGAAAGTCGATGACGATCAGATGTTCTACTGCCAGCAGCGCGGCATGGACGAAGAAGAGGCCGTGGCCCTGATCGTCAACGGCTTCTGCAAGGACGTGCTCCAGGCCCTGCCGATGGAGTTCGCCATGGAGGCGCAGCAGCTGGTGGCGATCTCGCTGGAAGGCTCCGTCGGCTGATGAGCGCCCCCCTGAAGCTCCACTGGTGGGCGGCGAAGCCGAATTTCGGCGACGCCATCTCCCGCGCCATCGTGGCCCGTGTTTCGGGCCGTGATGTGACGTGGGCGAAGCCCGGCCAGGCGGATGTCTTCGCCATCGGCTCGATCATGCACGTGGTGCGGCGGGGCAATCGCGCCCCCCGTGCCGATGGCATGAGGCCGGTGGTCTGGGGTACGGGGATGCTGAAGCCCGTGCAGGTGGATTTCCTTGGGAATGTCGACGTGGCTCTGCTGCGTGGGCCGATCTCGGAAAGCCTGCTGGGGGTCTCGGTGCCGGGCTACGGCGATCCGGGGCTGCTGATCTCCGAGGTGATCGACGCGCCGGCGCGGGAAGATCGCATCGGACTGGTGCCGCATTATGCGCAGCTGGAAGACCCGGGCTTTCGCGAGATGATCGCGGCGCATCCGGTGCTGAAGCTGATCGACGTGCGGGGCGAGGCGCTGGAGGTCTGCCGCCAGATTGCCGCCTGCGCCCACGTGGTCAGTTCGTCGCTGCACGGGCTGATCGTGGCCGACAGCTTCGGCGTGGCGAATACCTGGCTGAACCCGGCGGGGATCCATGCCTCTCCGGCGCTGAAGTTCCTCGACTACGCCGCCGGGATCGAACGGGCGCTGCCGCGTCCTGTCGATCTGGGCGATCTGCCGGGATTGCTGGCGGGCCTGCCCACGGGGCCGCTGCCCTATGCGGCGGGCGTCGCCCGCTCCAAGGGGGATCTGCTGCACAGCTTCCCCGTCGCTCTGAAATCCGCAGAGGAGAGCCTGCAATGATCATCACCACGACCAACAATATCGAAGGCCACCGCATCACCGATTACCGGGGGCTGGTCGTCGGCGAGGCGATCATGGGCGCCAATGTGGTGCGCGATTTCTTCGCCGGGATCACCGATATCATCGGTGGCCGCTCTGGCGCCTATGAAAGCAAGCTGCAGGATGCCCGCGACACCGCCATGCGCGAGATCGAGGCCCGCGCGGCGCGCCTTGGGGCCAATGCGGTGGTCGGCGTGGATCTGGACTATGAGGTGGTTGGCGACAGCATGCTGATGGTCTCGGTCTCTGGCACCGCCGTGGTGATCGAGTGAGGTGAGCCGCGCCGCCGATCTCTCAGCGCCCGTGCGCCCCGAACTGACCTTCCCCGAGCAGGAGGCCGATGCCGTGCGGCTGGCCTATGGCGAGGCGAAGGTCATCCTGGAGTATGGCTCGGGCGGGTCCACCGTACTGGCTGGCGAACTGGGCAAGCGGGTGACCTCGGTCGAGAGCGACGGCAAATGGGCCCGGATGATGCGCGAGTACTTCGCCGCCAACCCGCCGAGGGGCGCGGTCGAGGTGATCCACGCCGATATCGGGCCGACCCGCGAATGGGGCCATCCGGTCGATGACCGCGACTGGCGCCGCTTTGCCGCCTATCCGCTGGGCGTCTGGGACAGGGGCCTCGCGCCGCATCCCGACGTCGTGCTGGTGGATGGGCGGTTCCGGCCGGGCTGTGTCCTGGCCACCGCCTTCAACATAGAACAGCCGGTGACCCTGCTGTTCGACGACTACCGCAACCGGGAGCAATACCACGAGATCGAGGATTTCGTGGGGCAACCTACCCTGATCGGCCGTCTGGCCGTCTTTGACATCGTTCCGATGCCGGTCCCCTCCGATCGGCTTCTGGACGTGATCCGTATGATGACGCACGCTTGAGGCGTTGCGTGAGGAAAGGCAAGAACATGTTGGAAATCAAGAACCTGCACGTCAAACTGGAAGAAGAAGATAAGCAGATCCTGAAGGGCGTCGACCTGACCGTCGAAGCCGGCAAGGTGCATGCGATCATGGGCCCGAACGGTTCGGGCAAGTCCACGCTGTCCTACGTCCTGTCCGGTCGCGAAGGCTACGAGGTGACCGAGGGTTCGGCCACCCTGCTGGGCGAGGACCTGCTGGAGATGGACCCCGAAGAGCGTGCCGCCCTCGGTATCTTCCTGGCCTTCCAATACCCGGTCGAGATCCCCGGCGTCGGCAACATGACCTTCCTGCGCACCGCCGTGAACGCGCAGCGCAAGGCGCGCGGCGAGGAAGAGCTGTCCTCGACCGACTTCCTGAAGATCGTCCGCGAAAAGGCCAAGTCGCTGAAGATCGATGCCGAGATGCTGAAGCGCCCGGTGAACGTCGGCTTCTCGGGCGGCGAGAAGAAGCGTAACGAGATCCTGCAGATGGCCATGCTGGAACCCAAGCTCTGCATCCTCGACGAGACCGACTCGGGTCTGGACGTCGATGCGATGAAGCTGGTGTCGGACGGCGTGAACGCGCTGCGCGACGAGGGCCGGGGCTTCCTGGTCATCACCCACTACCAGCGCCTGCTGGATCACATCAAACCCGATGTCGTCCACATCATGGCCGATGGCCGCATCATCAAGACCGGCGGCCCCGAGCTGGCGCTGGAAGTCGAACAGAACGGCTACGCGGACCTGCTGGCGGAGGCGCAATAATGTCGGCCATCCTGTCCCGTTCCATCAAGACCAAGCCCTCGGCTGCCCGCACCACGGCGACCGAGGCCCGCCTGGGTGCCATGACCTCCGGCGCCACCGCCGGCTGGTCCGTGACCGCCCGCGAGGCCGCGCTGGCCCGCGTGCAGTCCATGGGCCTGCCGCAGCCGCGTGACGAATACTGGCGCTTCACCAAGCCGCAAAGCCTGGTGCAGCCCGAGGCGCCGGCGGCCGCGCTGTTCGATCCCCAGGAGGCCCCGACCTTCGACCAGATCGACCGGGTGAAGATCGTCTTCGTCGACGGTGTCTTCTCGGCGGCCGACAGTGATCCGCTGGAACTGGCCGGTGTCTCGATCGAGCGCCTGGCCGAAGCCACCAGCGACATCCACTGGGCCAAGGATCTGTATGGCGTGCTCGAAGAGCGCGGCCAGGATCCGGTTGAGCGCCCGCTGGCGGCGCTCAACACCTGGGCCGCGACCGATGGCGTGCTGATCCGCGTCACCGGCAAGGCCGAAAAGCCCGTAAGCCTGATCTACCGGCACGAGTCCGAGACCTCGGACGTCATGCTGCACCATGTGATCAAGCTGGAAGAGGGCGCCGAGCTGACCCTGCTGGAGAACGGCCCCGCCGCCGCCCGCTTCAACAAGGTGCTCGAGGTCGAGGTCGCCGACGAGGCGCGCTTCCACCATGTCCGCACCCAGGGCCGCGACCACGAGCGCCGCGCCGCGACGCATATCTTCGCCCGCCTGGGCCGGGAGAGCCTGTTCAAGAGCTTCACCCTGACCGCCAATGGCGTGATGACCCGCAACGAGGCGGTGATCGAGCTGACCGGCGATGACGCCATGGCCCATGTGGCCGGCGCCTGCATGGGCGACGGGCGCGAGTTCCACCACGATGACACCGTCTTCGTGACCCACGACGCGCTGAACTGCGAAAGCCGCCAGGTGTTCAAGAAGGTGCTGCGCAACGGGGCCACGGGTGTCTTCCAGGGCAAGATCCTGGTCAAGGAAGGCGCGCAGAAGACCGACGGCTACCAGATCAGCCAGTCGCTGCTGCTGGACGGTGACAGCACCTTCCTCGCCAAGCCCGAGCTTGAAATCTACGCCGATGACGTGGCCTGCTCGCATGGCTCGACCTCGGGGGCGATCGACGAAGAGGCGATCTTCTACCTGCGCTCGCGCGGCGTCGATGCCAATACGGCGCAGGACCTGATGACCATCGCCTTCCTCGCCGAAGCGCTGGACGAGATCGAGGACGACATCCTGCGCGAGGCCCTGCTGGAGCGTCTGACCGCCTGGCTGGAACGTCGTCGCGGCTGATCGCATGTCGCTGATGCGCAATATCGCCTCCAGCTACCGCACCCCCGGTGCGGTGCTGGAGGGCCTGTTGTCGGAGGGCCCGCGCGAGGATCGCGCGTTGGCCCTCTGCATGGGGGGCTGCGTGGCGATGTTCGTCGCGCAATGGCCCCGGCTTGCCCGCGAGGCACATCTGTCGGGTGAGGACCTGCAGATGCTTCTGGGGGGTGCGCTTCTGGGGCTGGTTTTCATCCTGCCGCTGGTGCTCTACCTGCTGGCCGGGCTGTCGCGCCTGGTGGCGCGGGTGCTCGGCGGGCAGGGTACGGGATATGGCGCGCGGCTGGCGCTGTTCTGGGCGCTGGTGGCGGCGACCCCGCTGATGCTGCTGCATGGCCTTGTCGCCGGCTTCATCGGCCCCGGCGCGGCGAAATCGCTGGTCGGTCTGCTCTGGCTGCTGGCCTTCGGCTGGATCTGGCTGGGCGGCCTGCTGCGGATCGAGCGCGGGAGGGCCACCGCATGATGCGCGACTGGCTGGACCTGGCGCGCGAAAGCGTGCTGAACCCGCGGATCGGCGCGGCGCGGCTGCTGGCCCTGTCGCTGCCCGAGGCGGTGGCCCCGCTGATGCTGGCCCTGCTGGCGGTGCTGAACGGCATCGTCTACGGGCTGATCCTGTCGTCCGTGGTGGCGTTGTCGCCGGTGCTTCTGGCGCTCTTCTCCGGGGCGATCATCTGGCTCTCGGCCTGGTTGCTCAGTGTCGTCGGCCAGAGGCTGGGCGGGCAGGGGCAATGGCCCGAGCTGCTGCGCGCGGTGCTCTGGCTGCAGATGCTGCGCCTGGTGGCGCAGGTGGTGCTGGTGCTGCTCTCGGTGCTGCTGCCGCCCCTGGCGGGGTTTGCCGGGATGGCGGCGGGGGTCTGGGGCCTCTACATGATGGTCTGCTTCGTGACCGAGGCGCATGGCTTCGCGACCCGCTGGAAGGCGGTCGCGGCGCTGGCGGCGGTCTTCGTGCTGACCCTGGTTTTCGCGACACTGGTCGTCGCGGTGATCGGCGAACCGGCCCTCGTGGCCGCCTGACGGACCCGCCGGGCCGCACTGGCCGGCGGGTGTGGAGAATGAAATGTATGATGTGAACGCGATCCGCGCCGATTTCCCGATCCTGTCGCGCGAGGTGAACGGCAAGCCGCTGGTCTACCTCGACAACGGGGCCTCGGCGCAGAAGCCGCAGGTGGTGATCGACGCGGTGACGCAGGCCTATTCCCAGGAATACGCCAACGTCCACCGGGGGTTGCACTACCTCTCGAACCTCGCGACCGAGAAGTACGAGGGCGTGCGCGGCATCATCGCCCGCTTCCTCAATGCCGGTCACGAGGACGAGATCGTGATGAACTCGGGCACCACCGAGGGGATCAACCTGGTCTCGTACGGCTGGGCCGCGCCGCGCCTGCAGGCGGGCGACGAGATCATCCTGTCGGTGATGGAACACCATGCCAATGTCGTGCCCTGGCACTTCTTGCGCGAACGTCAGGGCGTGGTGCTGAAATGGGTCGAGCCTGAGGCGGATGGCTCGCTGGACCCGGAGAAGGTCATCGCGGCCATGGGCCCGAAGACGAAGCTGGTGGCGCTGACCCAGATGTCGAACGTGCTGGGCACCGTCGTCGACGTGGCGCCGATCTGTGCGGCGGCCCGCGCACGCGGCATCGCCACGCTGATCGACGGCAGCCAATCGGCGGTCCATATGCCCGTCGACGTGCAGGCCATCGGCTGCGATTTCTTTGCCATCACCGGGCACAAGCTCTATGGCCCCTCCGGGTCTGGCGCGATCTACATCCGCAAGGAGCGGATGGCCGAGATGCGCCCCTTCATGGGCGGCGGCGACATGATCAAGGAAGTCACCCGCGACGGCGTCTGCTATGCCGACGGCCCGATGCGCTTCGAGGCGGGCACGCCGGGCATCGTGCAGACCATCGGCCTCGGCGTGGCGCTGGACTACATGATGGGCATCGGCATGGAGGCCATCGCCGCCCATGAGCGCGAGATCGCCGACTATGCCAGCGCCAGGCTGCACGGGCTGAACTGGCTGAACATCCAGGGACAGGCCCCGGGCAAGGGGGCGATCTTCTCGTTCACGCTGGACGGTGCGGCCCATGCCCATGACATCTCGACCATCCTCGACAAGAAGGGCGTCGCGGTACGTGCTGGCCATCACTGCGCCGGGCCGCTGATGGAGCACCTGGGCATCACGGCCTCCTGCCGGGCCAGCTTCGCCATGTACAACACCCGCGCAGAGGTCGACGTGCTGATCGAGGCGCTTGAACTGGCGCATGATCTCTTTGCCTGAGCGGGCAGCGGCCTGACCGGGCCTTGCCCCGCGGCGGGTGGCTGAAGGGACAGACGGGGGCGGATCCGGGCGGATCGGCCCCCGTTTCGCATTTGACCGCGTTTCGCATGGGCCCTCGTTTTGCATCCGACCGGTGGATCAATGGTCATTTGCGACATTTCGTGCGTCGCTTTTGCCCTTCCGGGTTTCAATGTGACGCGGGCTTGCTAGGCTGGGGGCAAGATCAACAAGCCAAGGAGCCCCCATGACCCTGCTGACCGAAGCCGACGACGTTTCCCGCATTGCCTTCGGATTCATGGGATCCAAGGCGCTGTTCGCCGCGCTGGAGCTGGGGATCTTCACCGCACTGGCCGGCGGGGACAAGACGGCGGCCGAGCTGGCCGAGGCGGCAGGGGTGCATGAGGACCGCGCGATGACCCTGCTGACCGCCCTTGCGGGGCTGGGGCTGGTCTCGGTCCACGAGGGGCGCTTTGCCAATTCCCCGGCGGCCGGGGCCTTCCTGGTGAAGGGGGCGAAATACGACTTCGGCGACTACCTGCGCCTGCAGGTCGGCAAGCAGATGTACCCGCTGCTGGACCAGATCGAGGGCGCGCTGAAGGGCGAGCTGGGCGAGGGGGACACCGCCTCCTATGCCGACTGGTTCTCCGATCCCGACGAGGCGAAGCTCTATTCCGAGAGCCAGCACGCCGGATCCCTCGGCCCGGCGCGGCAACTGGCGAAGGCGCTGGACCTGTCGGGCGCACGGCGGATGCTGGATGTCGGCGGCGGCACGGCGGCCTTCGACATCGTGCTCTGCGGCGCCAACCCCGGGTTGACGTCAACGGTGCTCGAGTTCCCCAATGTCGCCGCCCTTGGCCGCCGCTACGTCGAGGCGGCGGGACTCTCGGATCGCATCACCTACCTTGAAGGCAACGCGCTGGAGACCGACTTCCCGGGCGGCCAGGACATCGTGCTGATGTCCTACCTGTTTTCCGGTGTCCCGGGCGAGGCACACGAGGCGTTGATCGCCCGCGCCTACTAGGCGCTCAACCCCGGTGGCGTGTTGCTGATCCATGATTTCGTCGTCGAGGCCGACCGTACCGGACCGGCGCTGGCGGCGCTCTGGCAATTGCAGCACACGGCCTTCACCCCCGAGGCGCGGTCCCTGGACGCGGGGTGGTTGCAGGCCCGTCTGGCGGCCGCGGGCTTCGAGGGCGTCGAGGTGCGCGGCATGATCCCCGAGATGACCATGCTGGCAGAGGCGCGGCGCCCCTGAGGGGCGGCCCCGGTTCCCGCGCCTCGGTGCGGCCTGTCTTCGACATGCTGCGGACAGAAAGTTGCCGGCACGGTCGCAGGGACCATTGCGGCCCCGGTCGGCTCGGGCTATAGAGCCGCGACAGGCACCCGTAGCTCAGCTGGATAGAGCGCTGCCCTCCGAAGGCTGATGTCAAGGGGATGCCGTCATGAAGAGGACTAAGAAAGAGACGTGATACCAAGCTCTTGCCGAGCAGATCGTTTTTCGATTTAAAGGCTGGAGAAGTCGCGTAAGCACTGCGTAAGCAGTCAGGGCCTGACGGTTCTACTGCGCACCCATAGCTCAGCTGGATAGAGCGTCGCCCTCCGAAGGCGAAGGCCTCAGGTTCGAATCCTGATGGGTGCGCCATTAACCTCTAAATTCCACGATTTGGGCTCGCTGGTCAGGTTGCCCCGGCGCTGCCAAGTTTGCCGCACGGTTGCCGTTAATCCAGTGATGGATTGGACGGTTTAATTCAGAATATATTTATATAATCAATACACTAAGCGGTCATCTTGTGTACCAAGTGG
>NZ_AFPM01000056.1 GCF_000220565.1 Oceanicola sp. S124
GCTGGCAGGGTATGATGTCTGGGTCACGGATGCCTTCAAACTGTTCGCGGGAAAAGGCATCGTGCAGCGAAACCAGTCACTACGGGAGCTCTCGCGTTCAGTGATTGCAGGCGAGGTTGCAGCCTTTGCGCCAAACCGGATAGTCGCGTTCGGAAAAATTGCCGGAGAAACGATAGCTGATTTGTCTGGCGAGCATGAGTTGACTCGCCTTAAACATCCCACAGCTCGTGGTCAGAAAGGGCCTTTCAAGGATCGCATCGACATTTATATGAAAGCAACTCTGGGCTAAGAGGGTCTGCATTAATACTGGCATGCCGCAAGCTATACGGTCGGGGCTGCGACCCACGCCAGCTTCGTCCGCACTGCCGACTTCAAGTCTGGCGAGGGTCCGATGAAACCTCCGTTACTGCCCGACAGCCATTGCGCTCCTTGACCTGCTGCACCTGACCCGCCCACGAAAAAAGCCGCCCCCATCGAGAGCGGCCCTTTCAAACTCACTGACGCAGAGACCTACTCCACGCCCTCCACGATCATCAGATCGCGTTCCGAGGCGCCCTTGGCGTGGCTCATGGCCTCCTGGTAGTCGGGGCCGCGGTAGCAGGCCTCGGCGTCCTCCAGCGAGGGGAACTCGGCCACGACGTTGCGCGCGCGGTCCTTACCCTCCAGTTGCACGTAGCGCCCGGCGCGGGCCAGGAACTTGCCGCCGTGCTTGGCGATGGCCGGGCCCGCCAGCTTGGCGTAGCGGCCATAGGCCTCTTCATCGGTCACATGGACATGGGCGATCCAGTAGGCTTTGGGCATGGGTCCCTCCTCTTACCCGGCGATATGGGCGCGGGCGGCGGCCAGCGCCTCTTCCGCGCCGGCGAAATCCTTGCCGCCACCCTGGGCCATGTCGGGACGGCCACCGCCGCCCTTGCCACCCACGGCAGGCACCGCGGCGCGCAGCACCTCGACGGCAGAGATCCTGTCGGTCAGGTCATCGGTGACACCGGCGGCGACGGCGACCTTGCCGTCATCCTCGGCCACCAGCAGCACCACGCCCGAGCCAATCTTTTGCTTGTGCGCGTCGATCAGCGCCCGCAGATCCTTGCCCGAGACGCCCTGCAGGGCCTGGCCCAGGAACTTGACGCCGCCGATCTCCTCGGCCTCGACGCCACCGCCCTGACCGCCGCCCATGGCGATCTCGCGCTTCAGCTGGGCAACCTCGTTCTCCAGCTTGCGGCGGTCGTCCATCAGGGCGCGGACGCGGTCGACGGCCTCGGCGCCCTGGGCCTTCAGCATGCCCTCGATGGAGGCCAACGTCAGGTCACGGTTCCGCAGTTCGGCCATGGCGGCCGCGCCGGTCAGGGCCTCGATCCGGCGCACACCGGCAGAGCTGGCGCTTTCGGCGGTCAGGGCGAAGGCCCCGATATCGCCGGTGCGCGCCACATGGGTGCCGCCGCAAAGCTCGATCGACCAGGTGTCGCCCTTGGGGCCCTTGCCGGTGTCGGCACGGCCCATGGAGACCACGCGGACCTCGTCGCCGTATTTCTCGCCAAAAAGCGCCTGGGCGCCGATGGCGCGGGCGTCGTCGGGGGTCATGATACGGGTCTCGACCGGGGTGTTCTGACGGATGTAGGCGTTCACCTCTGCCTCGACGCGCGCCAGTTCCTCGGCCGAGACGGCAGCGGAATGGGAGAAGTCGAAGCGCAGGCGGTCGGGCGCATTGAGCGAGCCTCGCTGTGCCACGTGATCGCCAAGCGCCTCGCGCAGGGCCTCGTGCAGCAGGTGGGTGGCCGAGTGGTTGGCACGGATCTTGGAGCGGCGGTCGTGATCGACCTCGAGGATCGCGGCCTCGCCACGCTTCACGCTGCCCTCGGAGACCTCGCCGATATGCAGGAAGACGCCCTCGACCTTGCGGGTATCGGTCACGGTGACCTTGCCGCCCTCGGTGCGGATCACGCCCGTGTCACCGACCTGGCCGCCGCTTTCGCCGTAGAAGGGCGTCTGGTTCAGCACCAGGGTGACCTTCTCGCCGGTGGCGGCGGTTTCGGCCAGCTCGCCGTCCTGCACCAGCGCCAGGATCTGGCCCTCGGCGGTTTCAGTGTCGTAGCCCAGGAAATCGGTCGCGCCGTGCTTGTCGGCAATGTCGAACCAGACACGGCTGTCGGCAGCCTCGCCCGAGCCGGCCCAGGCGGCACGGGCCTTGGCCTTCTGCTCGGCCATGGCGGCGTCGAAGCCGTCGGTGTCGACGGTGCGGCCCTGCTCGCGCAGCGCGTCCTGGGTCAGGTCAAGCGGGAAACCGT
>NZ_AFPM01000055.1 GCF_000220565.1 Oceanicola sp. S124
GCTCGACCCCGTCGACCACGTAGAACGGAGAGCCGAAAACCCCTTCGGCCACCGCATCCTCGGTGTTGCGGGCAAAGATCTCGGCCCCGGTCAGCAGGCCGCTGTCGGCCAGCCCCGGGTCGAAGCCTGCCCCCGACAGCGCCTCGCGGATCACCGCGTCCTCGGCGATGTTCTTCTCCTCCGCCCAGCAGGCGCGCAGCAGGCTGCGCACCAGCAGGCCGGTATCGCCCCCGCCCGCCTTGTCGGCGGCGATGATGGCGTAGCACGAGGGCGCGGGGTTGGTCGGGAAGAAGGCCGGCTCCAGCACCAGGTCCATCCCGGTCTTCACCTTCGCCCGGCGCAGTTCCTGCATCCGGTAGTCGCGGCGCGCCTGCGGCCTCTCGCCCAGGGGCTGGCCACCAGTCTGGGCAAAGACCTTCATCAGGTCGACGGGCTTGTAGCGGATCTCGGCACCGGTGCGGGCGGCGATCTGCTCCAGCCCGTCGCCGGCCAGGTAGGTCCAGGGCGAAATCGTCGTGAAGTAGTAGTCGATCCTGTGGCTCATGGGTCCCTCCCCCGGCGTGTCGTTTGGCAAGACGTTACCGGGGTGCTAAGGCGTGATCAACGTCACGAATCTGTCATTCCGAGCCCTCGCGGGCCGCTGCCTCCCGGAGACACTCCTATGCCGAACATCATCGAACCCAAGCTGATCGCGGGCAATTCGAACATGCCGCTGGCGACTTCCATCGCCCGGCGCATGTCGATGCACCGCGGCATGAACGTCGGCCTGGTCGATGCCCGCGTCGAGCGCTTCAACGACGGCGAGATCTTCGTCGAGGTCTTCGAGAACGTCCGTGGCGAGGACATGTTCGTGATCCAGTCGACCTCGAACCCGGCCAACGACAACCTGATGGAGCTGCTGATCATGACCGACGCGCTGCGCCGCTCCTCGGCCAGCCGCATCACTGCCGTGATCCCCTACTTCGGCTATGCCCGCCAAGACCGCCGCACCAAGGCCCGCACGCCGATCAGCGCCAAGCTGGTCGCCAACATGCTGGTCGAGGCCGGTGTCGAGCGCGTGCTGACCATGGATCTGCACGCCGCCCAGATCCAGGGCTTCTTCGACATCCCCGTCGACAACCTCTACGCCAGCCCGATCTTCGCCCTCGACATCAAGGAAAAGTTCCACGACCGGCTGGAAGAGATCATGGTGGTCTCTCCCGACGTCGGCGGCGTCGCCCGCGCGCGCGAGTTAGCCAAGCGGATCAACGCGCCGCTCTCGATCGTCGACAAGCGCCGCGAGAAGCCCGGCGAAGTGGCCGAGATGACCGTCATCGGCGATGTGAAGGACAAGATCTGCGTCATCGTCGACGACATGTGCGACACCGCCGGCACGCTGTGCAAGGCCGCCGAGCTGCTGCTCGACTTCGGCGCGAAAGAGGTCCATGCCTACATCTCGCACGGCGTCCTCTCCGGCCCCGCGGTGCAGCGGATCACCAATTCCGTGATGGAAAACCTGGTGATCACCGACTCGATCGCCGCCAGCGCACCGGTGCAGGCCTGCGAGAAGATCCGCGTGCTGCCAACCGCCCCGATGTTCGCCCAGGCGATCCTCAACATCTGGAACGGCACCTCGGTCTCCTCGCTCTTCGAGCAGGGCACGCTGGAACCGATCTACGAAGGCTTCTTCCGCGGCTGACCCACTGCGCCGATCAGTCCGGCCACAACAGTCGGGCGGCGCCCTCCCGCAAAGGGGCGCCCCTCCACATGCGCGC
>NZ_AFPM01000054.1 GCF_000220565.1 Oceanicola sp. S124
CGGTCCGCATGGATTTCTCCCATGCGGTGACACCCATGCCGCCGCGCCCGCGCACCGGGTAGTCGTGGGACGAGCTGACGTGACCGGCACCGCCTGCGGTGATGGTCAGGATCAGGGTCTCGGCCGCGGACATCTCGGCGTAGCGTTCCTGGCTGAGGGGCATGTCGGCATTGCCCTCGTCATCCTCGGTGGCCTCTGTGTCGCCGGCCATGGCGCGGCGCATCTTGAGGTAGGAGGCGCGCTCGTCGCTTTCGGCGGCGAAGTGGGGCAGGACGAACATCGAGGTGACCTCGTCGTCCTCGTTCAGCCGCACGCCCCGCACACCGGTCGAGTTGCGCGAGTTGAAGACCCGCACGTCATCGGCGCGGAAGCGGATGGCGCGTCCGGACTGGGTGAACAGCATCACGTCGTCCTCACCGCCACAGATCCGGGCGTTGATCAGGCGCATGCCTTCGCTCTCGCCCTCGAACTTCATCGCGATCTTGCCGTTGCGCATGACGTTGGTGAAGTCGGACAGCGCGTTGCGGCGCACCGTGCCGGCGGAGGTGGCGAAGACGATCTGCAGATCGCCCCATTCCTCTTCCGGGCGGTCCACCGGCATGATCGCGGCGATCGAGACCCCTGTCGGGATCGGCAGGATGTTGACCACCGCCTTGCCCTTCGAGGTCCGTCCGCCAAGCGGCAGGCGCCAGGTCTTCAGCTTGTAGACCATGCCCTCGGTCGTGAAGAACAGCAGCTGGGTATGGGTATTGGCGACGAACAGCGTGGTGACGGCGTCGTCATCCTTCATCGCCCCGCCCGAGACCCCCTTGCCGCCGCGCTTCTGGCTGCGGAAGTCGGCCAGCGGGGTGCGCTTGATGTAGCCGCCCGCGGTGACGGTGACGACCATCTCTTCGCGCTCGATCAGGTCCTCGTCTTCCATGTCGCCGGACCAGTCGGCGATCTCGGTGCGACGCGGCACGGCGAAGAGGTCCTTCACCTCGCGCAGCTCGTCCGAGATGATCTCCATGATCCGCTCGCGAGAGCCGAGGATCTCGAGGTATTCCTTGATCTTGCCGGCCAGCTCCTGCAGCTCGTCCGTCACTTCCTTGACGCCGATCTGGGTCAGGCGCTGCAGGCGCAGCTCGAGGATGGCGCGGGCCTGGGTTTCGGACAGGTTGTAGGTGCCGTCCTCGTTCATCGTGTGGGTCGGATCGTCGATCAGGCGGATGTAGGGCGCGATCTCGGCGGCGGGCCAGCGGCGTTCCATCAGCTTCTCGCGGGCCTCGGCGGCATCGGCCGAGGCGCGGATGGTGGCGACGACCTCGTCGACATTGCTGACCGCGACCGCCAGGCCGCAGAGGATATGTGCCCGCTCACGCGCCTTGCGCAGCAGGTAGGCGGTGCGCCGCGCCACCACGTCTTCGCGGAAGTCGATGAAGTTCGACAGGAAGCCGTAGAGGGTCAGCGTTTCCGGCCGGCCACCGTTCAGCGCCAGCATGTTGCAGCCGAAGGAGGTCTGCATCGGCGTGAAGCGGAACAGCTGGTTCAGCACCACCTCGGGGGTCGCGTCGCGCTTCAGCTCGACCACGACGCGGACGCCTTCGCGGTCGGATTCGTCCTGCACGTGGGCCACGCCCTCGATCTTCTTGTCGCGGACCTGCTCGGCGATTTTCTCGATCATCGCCGACTTGTTCACCTGGTAGGGGATCTCGTCGACGACGATGGCGTAGCGGTCCTTGCGCAGCTCTTCCACGTGGGTCTTGGCGCGGATGATGCAGCTGCCGCGGCCCTCGAGATAGGCCTTGCGGGCGCCGGAGCGGCCAAGCAGCACGCCGCCCGTGGGGAAGTCGGGGCCGGGGACGTACTGGATCAGTTCCTCGGTCGACAGGTCCGGGTTCTCGATCAGCGCCAGGGTGGCGTCGACCACCTCGCCCAGGTTGTGCGGCGGGATGTTGGTCGCCATGCCGACGGCGATACCGCCCGCGCCGTTGACCAGCATGTTGGGGAAGCGCACCGGCAGGACCGTCGGTTCGCGGTCCTTGCCGTCGTAGTTGTCCTGGAAGTCGACCGTGTCCTTGTCGATGTCGGCCAGCATGTAGGCGGCCGGCTTGTCCATGCGCACTTCGGTGTAACGCATGGCCGCCGGCTTGTCGCCGTCCATCGAGCCGAAGTTGCCCTGGCCGTCCAGCAGCGGCAGCGACATCGAGAAGTCCTGCGCCATCCGGGCCAGCGCGTCGTAGATCGCGCTGTCGCCATGGGGGTGATACTTGCCCATCACGTCGCCCACGGGACGGGCCGACTTGCGGTAGGGCTTGTCGTGGGTGTTGCCGACCTCGTGCATGGCGAAAAGGATCCGCCGGTGCACGGGCTTCAGGCCGTCACGCAGATCGGGGATCGCCCGGCTGACGATCACCGACATGGCGTAATCGAGGTAGGAAGAACGCATCTCCTCGGCAATGGAGATCGACGGCCCGCTGAGCGGGGTCGGGACGTTTTCCTGTTCGTTTTCAGGGGTTTCCGGGGTATCGGTCACTATTCGGGGCCTGTCTTCGCGCGGTTCTATATCTTGTTGACGGAACTATAGCACCGCCATGATCTGGGGTGCAATCCTTGCCGGGGCAGGCATTTCCGCAGAGCGCAGATGAGCGGCCAAGACATTGTGATGAAATCATTTTTAATTCACTCCGCCAGTGATTTCGGCCGGGGCGCCGGGCAAGGGGGCATGGACCTGCGCGTAGGCGCCGCCGGGGGGCCTTGGCGCCACGGGCCGGGACGCCCTGGCACTGGCCTTTCCCGGCACGCCGGGTGTAGACGGATCGCAGGTGATCCGGACTGCCTCTGCCCTGCGCATGCGGGCGGCCGGTCCGGGTCCGCAGAAGGTGAGGAAGACAGATGAAAGACTGGAAGGCCGCGGCCGCCGCGCTCTACGATGGCGGGTTCCGCCCGATGTTCATTGACGGCCAGTGGTGCGAGTCCCGCTCGGGCGAGGTGCTGGACGCGCGCAACCCTGCTGATGGCACGCTGCTGGCCACGGTGCCCAAGGGCGGCAAGGCCGATATCGACGCTGCCGTCGCCGCGGCCCGCAAGGCCTTTGAGGGCCCCTGGGCCAAGTGGACGCCCTTCGAGCGCCAGAACCTGCTGCTGAAGATCGCCGAACGGTTCGAGGCCGAATGGGAAGACCTCTGCCTGTCCGACACCCTGGACATGGGCATGCCGATCCAGCGCACCCTGGGCAACAGCCGCCGCGTGCTGGGCATGCTGCGCTTCTACGCCGGCCAGGCGGTGACGATCCACGGTCAGACCATCCCCAACTCCTTCCCCGGAGAGATCTATTCCCAGACTGTGCGCGAACCGATTGGCGTCGTCGGGGCGATCATTCCCTGGAACGCGCCGATCGCCGGGTCGATCTGGAAGATCGCGCCGGCCATCGCGACGGGCTGCACCGTGGTGCTGAAGCCCTCCGAGGAGGCCTCGCTGACCGTGCTGATGATCGCGCGGATCATGCAGGACGCCGGTCTGCCGGACGGTGTTCTGAACATCGTCACCGGCCTCGGCGCCGATGCGGGGGCCGCGCTGGCCGAGCATCCGGGCGTCGACAAGATCGTCTTCACCGGCTCGACCGCGACTGGCCAGGCGATTGCCCGCGCCGCCACTGGCAACCTCAAGCATGTCTCGCTTGAGCTGGGCGGCAAGTCCCCGGTCATCGTCTGCCGCGATGCCGACATCGACAAGGCCGTGCCGGTCGCCGCCATGGCGGTCTTTGCCAACTCGGGCCAGATCTGCATCGCCGGCTCGCGCCTCTTCGTCGCCCGCGAGATCCACGACGAGTTCACCCGCCGCGTCGCCGACTTCGCCGCCAGGCTGCGCATCGGCCACGGCATCCAGGAAGACACCGACATCGGCCCGATCATCTCGGCCCGCCAGGCCGAGCGCATCGCCGGCTACATGGCCGTCGGCCCCAACGAGGGCGCCGAGATCCTGACCGGGGGCAACCGCGTCGAGGGCGCGGACTTCGAGGGCGGTCACTTCTTCCATCCGACGGTCTTCGGTGGCGTCACCGACGAGATGACCATCGCGCGCGAGGAAATCTTCGGCCCGGTCATCTCGGCCATGCCCTTCGACAGCCTCGACGAGGTGGTGCAGCGCGCCAATGCCACGCCCTACGGGCTGGCGGCGGGCGTCTTCTCGACCCACCTCGGCACCGCGCACAAGCTGGCGCATCGCCTCAAGGCGGGTTCGGTCTGGGTCAACATGTACCATGCCATCGACCCCGCCGTGCCCTTCGGCGGCATGAAGATGTCGGGCTACGGCCGCGAGGGCGGCACGCAGCACATGGAAGAGTACCTGGACACCAAGGCGATCTGGATCAACGCCGACTGAGCGCGGATCCCGCCAGCAAGACACAGC